>JANXVV010000140.1 GCA_025351525.1 Humisphaera sp.
CAGCAAGGCGCGAGAATCGGCCAAGACCGTCGTGTGCCTGTCCAACCTGCGCTCGATCATGCAGGCTGCCACCAATTACTCCTCCGACTATCACGGGTACATGCTTCCCTGCGGAATCGTTCGAGGCGATTGGTGGTGCAATCTGCTGGTCGACAATGGATTCCTGACGGCCCCGGACGGTAAGAGTAAAGGCCCCCAGTCCGGCAGTGTGTTTGCGTGCCCCAGCGGAAACTTCGATACTTTCCCCCCTGACCTTACGAACAACGCGACCGTTCCCGCCAGCCGCACCGACGATCGAAATTCGATGTCCACCGAGCAAGCGTCTTATGCGGGAGGACCGACTATTCATCTTTGGTACGGATGTAACGCCAACGAAGGCACGGCCACCCAGAGCGGCCATCCCGTTCGTCGTATTGCGGCGGCAACGGATAAATACCAACCTATGAGCGTGATCAAAAAATCCGCCGAGATGGTGATGTTCTTTGATGGGTTGATCTACCACTTGGATACCAACCCCAATCGCCTTAGTGCCCGCCATGCCGGCAAGACGATGACGAATCTGGCCTTTTTTGACGGCCATGCCGCGAGCTATCGCACGGCGGATTTGCCGGGGGGAATCCAAGGCAAACCGCTCACCGCATTCTCGCTTGCCGAGTTGAAAAAAATGCGGCCCGGTGGCCCGATGTGGCTGTTGGAGCAGCAGTACTAAACCCGTCTCAAACGTTTAGCGCTATGGACGGAGGCACACGTTTTCCTTTTTCCGCGATCGAAGAAAGAAAACGCGGACCTCCGGCCCTACCGCTAAACGAAAACGCTGGAAAATAATTATCGCTCCCGGCGATCGAGATGAATCGCCAGCACCGACACATCCGCCGGTGTGATTCCGCTGATCCGCAGCGCCTGCCCCAGACTGTGCGGCGTGAACTTCGCGAACTTCTGCTTCGCCTCATTCCTCAAACCCACCACCTTCGCATAATCCACCGAATGGGGGATGAGCTTCCCCTCCATCTGCGCCGACCGCTCGATCTGCCGGTCCTGCCGATGAATGTATCCTTCGTACTTGATGCGAATCTCGATCTGTCGTCCCACGTCCGGGTCGATCGGGGATAGAGCCGGGCACGTTTCGGACAGCAATGTCCAATTGGTTTCCGAACGGCGCAACCAGTCGGCTGCCGCGATGCCGTCGACCTTCTGCCCGACCAGCGCGGCCAAACCCCGGGCGATCTCCTCTTTTCTCGCATTGAATCTCGCCCATCGGTCGTCATCCACCAGTCCGATCGAACGGCCCAGTTCCGTCAAACGTGCGTCGGCGTTGTCGTTCCGCAAATGCAACCGATGCTCGGCTCGGCTGGTGAACATGCGATAAGGTTCCGTCGGGGGTTTGGTGACCAGATCATCGACCAGCACACCGATGTACGCCTGATCCCGCCGCAGGATAAAATCGACGTGTTGACCGGCGGCGTATTTGGCCGCATTCACCCCCGCCACCAGTCCCTGCGCCGCCGCCTCTTCATACCCGCTGGTGCCGTTGATCTGCCCGGCCAGAAACAGCCCCGCCACCCGCTTGGTTTCCAACGTGCAGCGAATCTGCGTCGGCCAGACCATGTCATATTCCACCGCGTACCCGTACCGCAACACCTCCGCTTTTTCCAACCCCGGCACGAGCCGGATGATTTCATCCTGCACATCGCGCGGCAGGCTGGTCGAGATTCCATTGCAATAAATCTCATCCGTGTCCAACCCCTCCGGTTCCAAAAAGATCTGATGGCTCAACTTCTCCGCAAACCGCACCACCTTGTCCTCGATGCTCGGACAATAGCGCGGCCCGGTGGACGCGATCTGCCCGCTATACATCGGTGCCCGATGCAAATTCCGTCGGATAATCGCATGAATCGCTTCATTCGTAGCCCCCAACCAACAACAAACCTGCCGCAACGGCGGCACCCAGGAAAAATCCCCATACTCATTCAAATACGAAAACGGCATCGGCTTCTCATCCCCCGGCTGCAACTCAAACCTCGTAAAATCAATCGACTCCCTCTTCAACCGCGGCGGTGTCCCCGTCTTCAGCCGTCCCATCTCCAACCCCATTTTTTCCAGGCATCCCGAAAGCCCTTTCGCCGCCGCTTCGCCCACCCGTCCTCCTTCCGTCTGGCTCTCGCCTGTGTGCATCAGGCCCCGGAGAAACGTCCCGGTCGTCACGATGGCGCAACGGCAGGTGATTCGCGTTCCGTCCGCGAGTTTTACCGCGCGGACGGAGGGACCGGCGGCGGAACCGCTCGGCTCTGTTTCGATGTCTGCAACCTCGCCGGGGATAACCTCTAAATTTTGCGCCGTCGCCAGAATCCGCTGCACCTCGACGGCATATTTATATTTGTCGGCCTGCGCGCGCGGTCCCCACACCGCCGGTCCCTTGCTGCGGTTCAACATGCGAAACTGGATTCCGGCGTTGTCGATCGCGAGGCCCATCAACCCGCCGAGCGCATCCACCTCGCGCACCATCTGCCCCTTGGCCAATCCACCGATCGCCGGGTTGCAGGACATCTGCCCGATCTTGTGCGGGTCCATACTGACGAGCGCCACCGATGCGCCCAGCCTCGCCGCCGCCCAAGCCGCCTCTGCGCCGGCGTGACCGCCACCGATGACCACAATGTCGTAATCTCGTTTCACGTTCCTACCTTAAACCAGTGCCGCCGATGCCCTCACTGCGTTCATCCCGTCCGATCACTACGGCCAATCGTCGCGGTCGGGTCGATGGCGCTCCCGAATGCCCACCACTCCTAAAACCATGCAAGCCATCGCGGCGATCAAAAACAGGGTGATTCGTGCCGACGAGATCGGTCCCAACTGGCCATGAACCGCTTTGTAGCTCTCCCAAATCAGTAAACCGCCCCCGATAAAAAACGAGGTGGACAGTCGGGCGAGCCAGGGAGACAGACGAGATTGCATGGGATCGATTATACGCTGAAACAACGCAAGTCGTGGCACCGCACTTGCGTATTCCAATATTTAGCCGGTCTCGCCTGCGAGCCGTGTCTGAAACGTGTCCCTCAAAGACATGGCTCGCAGGCGAGACCGGCTGAAAATTTCAATCAGAATTCATCTTTCTCAAAGGAATTGCCATGTCGATTCGCCGATCCATTGCCGCGTTCACTCTGGCCACCGCTTTCGCGACCTTTTCCATGAACGCCGCCGAACCCGCAAAGGGAGGCGGCGCAGCGGCCGGTCAATCCGCCCCTCAAGCTCCGAGCGCTCCGGCGGCACCGCGCCAACCCGATGTGCCCGCGCCGTCGAACAACGCACCGTCCAACAATGCCCCCGCCCGAGACACCGCGCCGAATACACCCGTGGCTCCGAACGCGCCCACCGCTCCGGGTCAGTTTGACAACGCCCCCGGTACGCGCCGGGGTGCCGACAATCATGGCAACGGGCTGAACAACGGCGACCGTCGGGGAAATCAGAACAGCGGTCGAACCGTCTACGTCCCCGGTTATGGCTACTCCAATTGGAATGGCGACTACAGCAGCCCGTACTGGAGCACTCCCGGAACCTGGTACAACAATGACGGCTACTCTCCCTCCCAGCGCAATACGGCGGACAACAACAATGCCGCCGCTCCGGCCCAGTCGACCCGCCCTCAGCAAGAGGCCGCCCAGGCGGAAATGATGTCCTCCCGCACGCGGCTGTCAAAACAGTTTGAATCCAGCGATGAAGTCCGATCCGCCCTTCACGAAGTGCAGGATGCCCAGAAGGCCTACGACGCGGCGGTGGTGAAAGCAAATCGCGACCTCAAACAGAATCCCGATTTCAAAGAGGCCAACGCCGACAAACAGCAAGCGGCCCGCAAGGTGGAGGCGGCGCAGGCGGCGGATCGGCAACCGGCACCCACCGCCGCCACCGCGACTCAACCCGCCGCCCCTTATTCAACGGAAGTCGTTCGTGCCGCCCAACAGAAATTGAACGCGGCATCGGAGGTCAGCGCGATTCAAGCCGATCGCGCTCAAACCAATCCTGCCGTCTCCGAAGCCCGCGAAAAACTGGAAGCCGCCGCTGAAAAGCTCAATGCGATGAAGGACAAGTTCGACGCGGCACTTCAATCCGATCCGCAATGGCAATCCGCCAAACAGAAGCTGGATGCCGCGCGGGCGGGTTTGACGCAGTGAAAACCGTTCGTTCGATGAATTGAATTGCGATTGATAGATATTCCCCTCTGAGGTTAGCCGCGACGCGCTGCGGAGCGCGTCTTCGATCTCAAGAACGCCCTCCGCTGCGCGTCGCGGCCAACCTTGCAGAGACCTGTCTCATTCCCTTTTGAGCGACTCCACCAGCCCCGCCAGATCGAACGTCCTGGCCTCCACCGTCGGTTCCAATTCCAATTCACGAAGCGTCTGCGAGGTGATCGGCCCGATGCTCGCGATTCGAATCCCCTGCAATCGCTGACGATAATTCTCACCCAGCAGAGCCGCAAAATTTCGAGCGGTGCTGCTGCTGGTGAACGTCAGCCAATCCACCTCCCCGGCGGCCAGCGGTTCGATCAGTCCCACCGGAAGTTCCGCCGTGATTTTTGTTTCGTAGAGCGGAACATCCAGCACCTCCGCCGCCCCGCCTTCCTGAAGACGCTCTCGAAGCAGGGGTCGGGCGATGTCGGCCCGCAGCAGCAGAAACCGTTTCCCGGCGATTTCGTTTTTCTCCGCAAACGCCTCTCCCAACGCCTCGGCCACAAATCGCGCCGGAGAAAGGTCGACCTTTAAACAGAGCTCCCGTCGAACCGCTTCAGCAGTCGCATCGCCGATCGTCGCAATCTTTGCCGCGCCAAACGCCCGGGCATCCCGACCCGTCGCCAACAACCTCTCGCGGGCGAATCTCACGCCATTCGCGCTGGTGAAGATCACCCAGTCGTAGCGGTGCATCTCCGCCAGCGCCGCGTCCACCGGGCCGGGATCGCCGGGCTGCAAATCGATCGTCGGGGCTTCAATCACCCGCGCGCCAAGCTCTCGAAGTTGGATGGAGAGTTTACTGGCCTGCTGGCGGGTCCGGGTGACGACGACGGTCTTGCCGAAGAGAGGGCGGGATTCGAACCAGTTCATCGTCGGTCGCAACGAGACGACTTTGCCGATGATCGTCATCGCCGGCGGGGCCAGCTTCGCGTCGGCAACCGCATCGGCCAGCGTGCCGAGCGTCGCCACCACCGTTTTCTGTCGCGGCGTGGTTCCCCACCGGATCGTCGCCGCCGGCATCCGGGGGTCCATGCCGTGCTCGATCAGTTTGCCGCAGATACGCGGCAACGATTTAACCCCCATGTAAAACGCCAGGCAGGGCAGTTTCGCGAGCGCCGACCAATCCAGATCCGTCCCCGCCCCGGCGAGGCGCATCTTCGACTCGGTCTCCTTGTAATCCTCCTCCTTCTCATGCCCGGTGATGAACGTGAAACTGGAATTGAAATCCCGATGCGTCACCGGAATCCCCGCATACGCCGGCGCCGCGATGGCGGCGGTGATGCCCGGCACCACCTCGAACGGAATCCCCGCCCGCTCCAGCGCCTCGCATTCCTCTCCGCCGCGACCAAAGATGAAGGGATCCCCGCCCTTCAACCGCACCACCCGACGGCCCCGGTTCGCCTGCGTCACCAGCAGTTCATTGATCTGGGCCTGCGTCATCGAATGCGACGCCGCCTTTTTCCCCACATAGATCGCCTCGGCATTCGGCGCATGCGAAAGCAGTTCCGGGTTGGAAAGATAGTCGTACACGACCACCTCGGCGGTCGCCAGCAAGGCCGCCCCGCGCACCGTGATCAACCCCGGATCGCCCGGGCCCGCACCGACGAGAAAGACGATTCCTGTTGCGTTCCGCATGGCTGGTGTCCGTGGTCAGAGGTCAGTTGCAAGGCTCGGCGAATGCTGCCGTTTGCATTCATAACGGAACCATTGATCCCTGACCACGGGTCGCGGGGAAATCTGTCTCCCCTGAAGGCTTCACGATATTTTCGGCGATTGTATTTTCGTGGCATGGGCAACCTGCCCATGGCAGCGGTACTCCACGGTGTCGACCGGTACTCCGGTCAACCCAGCACGAGCGAAGCGATACTCGCCCGTTGTCGGTAAACGGTTCATCCTATTTCAGGCGAACGACTTTTCAGAGCGGCGTTGCAGTCCCTCCGCGTTTTCGATATTGTGACACCCGTGTTCCCATTCGCAAAAATCCGGTGGGCCGACAGGGGCCGTGTGAATGAGAACTTTACCTCCCCCGTCGATCGCATTCGGTTTTTGCAGAGGAATCGGCGGACAGATTTTCACCCCCTTTTACCAGGAGTCTCGATGAAGAAGGAAATGAGCCAGTGGGCGGTTGCGGCGATGTTGGCAGGGTCGGTTTTGGTCGGTTGCAATAAGGACGAACCGACGGTCACGACGCCGCCGAAGACGGAGACGGCCCCGGCCACCAAGTCCGCCACGACGATGCCGGCGATGGTCGGCAAGGCGATGGAATCGGCGATGGGCGGTATCGACGCCGCCAAGGTGACCGCCTTGAAGGATGCGACCGCCAAGCTCGATGAGATCACCGGGTTGATCAAGGACAAGAAGTTTGACATGGCCGAGTCGGGGCTGAAAAAGCTCGAGGACAACAAGGTGGCGTTGCCGGAAGCGCTGCAGGGCAAGCTGCCGGAGATTCGCATGGCGCTCGATGCGGCCAAGAAGATGAACGGTGCCGTCAAGGCTCCGGAATTGCCCGCCACACCGGAGATTCCGAAGACGTCGGATTTGCCCAAGACGCCTGAGTTGCCGGGTCTGAACAAGTAGCTTCAGTTGATCGTCATCCTGAGAGCCTGTGAAAAAATGGTGGCAGGGGCGCCACGCTCGTGTTCTTGCATTGAAAAAGCACGGGCGAGATGCCCATGCCACCAAAAATTCACGGACTCTCAGGGATGACCGCGGTTTGAACTCACGGTAATTTCGCAAATCTCAAATCGGTAAATTTGCTTGCCGATCATTTCCGCATGACTCGCCTGACCAAATCGCGCAGGCCGGGCTTTCGTTCGCGCGTCGTCCGCAAAGCATCGCCCGGAATCACATCGCCTGCGCCTTTGGGACTGCCGATGCGCTGCGAAAGATAGATTCCCGAGCGTCCGCTGAACAGGTAGGCACCGAAGCACGCGACGGCCAGATAGACGATGAACCCGCCGCGCAGCAGTTCACCCGCCCCACCGCCGAACAGCTCGATCCCCATGATCGTGCAGGCCAGCGGCGTGTTGGTTGCGCCCGCAAAGACCGCGACGAATCCGAGGGCGGCGAACAGTTCCACCGGCGCGCCCAACAGATGTGCCATCGCATTGCCCAAGGCCGCCCCGATGAAAAAGAGCGGCGTCACTTCACCCCCCTTGAACCCGCTGCCCAGCGTGACGGCGGTGAATAAAATCTTCCATGCCCAACTGAAAGCCGTCGCTCCACCGGGATGAAAGCTGGAGAGGATCGAGACTTGCGCGGGGTGATTCGGGTTCGCCATCACCCCCAGTCCCAGATAGTCGGACCCAACCAGATGCGCGAGCAGAATGATGAGGCAACCCCCTGCCACAGGTCGAAGCATCGGCCATCGGATCAAGTGTTTGAAGAGGCGCGACAACCCGTGAACCGATTCCGCAAACACGACGCTTGCCAATCCAAACGCCACGGCCGCCACCGCAATTTTAGCCATGAGCATTCCGCTGAACGGGCCGTTCCAGTGCGTGCCGTTCCCGCCGAGAACGGACAGATCATAAACCGTGTGGTGAATGTTGAAGCGATGCAAAAGATAGGTACACGACCGATCCCCCGCGATGGCCGCGATGAGGCACGGCAGGATCGACTCATAGCTCATGCGCCCGATCGCCAACACCTCGATCGCAAACACCGCCCCGGTCAAAGGCGTTCCAAACACCGCGCCGAATCCACCGGCGATGCCGACCATCAGCAGCGTGCGAATATCGGCGTGGGTCCAGCGATGCCAGCGGGCGGTCGCGCGGGAGAATGAACTGGCGAGGCTCCCGCCCATCTGCACGGCCGTGCCTTCGCGCCCGGCCGAGCCGCCGACGAGATGGGTCAACACCGTGCCGATTAAAATGAGCGGTGCCATTCTCGCCGGCACCCCGCCGCCGGGTTCGTGAATCTGCTCCATGAGAAGATTATTTCCCCCCTCGACGCTCTTGCCGAGCCATTGATATAACGCTCCGAGCGCCAGACCCGCCAGCGGAAGAAAGTAAAGCAGCCGGGGATGGTCCCAGCGCAGATGGGTGACGCCGTCGAGCGCCCACAAAAACACCGCGACCGCCGCGCCGATGGGAACGGAGACGACCGTCGCGATCACCAGCCATTTGAAGGCGTATCGGGCGAGCGACGCGTGTTCGCGGGGATTCCATCGGAAAGGCATGCTGACACTCCGGCCCGGGACTCTGGCAGACAAGGTCTTTTTCCCCCCGAATCCCGTTCTTTCCGGCGAACCTCCAACGGATCGTAACACCGGGACGGGATCGTCACACCGGCACGCGGCCAGTTGATTCGTCCTTGCGGGAAAAATCAACCCGCCGCGTCCCGGTTTCCGATCCTGCGAGGGACATTGACTTGCCTACAGCACTTCTCAACTTGGTGTAGCGTGTATCGATGAAGTGCCGCCGGAACCCTCACCGGCGGTCTTCGGCCTTTGACGCGGGTTTCCGCCGGTGGGGGCACCGGCGGCACTTTC
>JANXVV010000238.1 GCA_025351525.1 Humisphaera sp.
GGTGAATGGTGCGATCCAGGATCCGCTTGAACCGAGGCTCCAACGAGGCGCGCGACATTTTCACATGGGCCGCAACTTCAGGGACTTGAATCCCCCGCCCGGCATTTTCCAGGATGAAGGCCGTCGCCAGTTTCACTGCCGGATCCTCGCTGGCCAGCATGTCGCTCGTCCGTCGGGGGACGATCCCGCGCGGGGGGATGATGATCGGCGCGGCGGGAGGCTTTTGACCGGCCATCAGTTGATCCAACAGTTCCGCCGCCGCCTTGCCCACCTGTTCAGCGTTGACATCAATGCTGGTCAAAGGCGGCACGGACAAATCGCACAGATATTCGTCATTCCGCAGGCTCGGTCAGCCGCCGATTCATCCGCGGATCATGGCGGTCGAACAACAGCCGCTTCAACACGGCGCGGCGAACGGGCCTGGATCGGAAGCCGGCGGCGTTGGACTAGCAGATCGAGACGGCGATGAAGCAGGCTGCGGAGAGGGATCTCTTAAGTATTGCTTTCAAGTCCCCGCCAACCGGATCGGAAATCTGGCCGGTCACCCCGCCGGTCAACTGAAGATCGTTCAGGAAGTGATTACGCTAGTCGTCTTTGCCGTTTTGTCATCCACTTATCTCGGGCAGAAACTGACGTGGCATTATTACGTCACCTTCGGATTCGTCGGCTTGGCGGTCTTCTTTGTCTTTCACAAATGGTAATACGACGTTACGCATCCACCACTTGCCGATCATCCCCCGCCCACCACGTACCGGCCACGGCATGGCTGACATTCGACTGCACCCCCAGCCATGTCGCACAAACGGCGGCGGCATGGCGGGCCTGCTGCGGCGTATCAAACACCTGTTCCAGGCTCTTATGATTTTTGGGATTGTTCCAGGCGTTCAAAAACGCCCCGACCGTGTAAAGCTGCATCACGTGCTGAAGCGTCAATGCGATCCCCGGACGCATCACCTGCGACAACGGCAAAGTGAGCACCGGATGTTTCAGTTGTTCACCGGAAAGCCCGCATTTGATCGCCGTCATCTTCGCTCCCACGATTCCGTTGGAATCCGTTGATCCAGAGTTAGCCGACACCCGTCCACCCCACCGGGGCGATGGTATTAACTTACAATTCGCATCGGCATTGTCAAACAATTTCATGCACTGAAACAGGCGGGTTTTGGGGCTGGAATGAGGGCTTTTATCGGCACAAGGGTTTTAGAAACGGAAGGAATCTGACTGAGCCTGTCACCGCACGACTTTTTCGGAGAGACAGGACCGATTGCTCCACCCTGTCAGATTTAAAATTTCGTCACAGGTTTTCCAACACGCCGGGATCGGAGCCGTAGGTGACGACCCGGATTCCGCAACGAGGCGCTCCTAACGGAATCCGGGTCGCCGCCCAAGGCTGCCCCTATCAAAGAATCTCCAAAATCTTAAACTCCAACGTGCCCCTCGGCGCTTTCACTTTGACCGTGTCGCCGACCTTCGCTTTCATCAGGGCTTCCCCCATCGGGCTGTTGGCGGTGACGGGCATGACGTCGCTGTCGGCGGAGGGGGGCACCGCTTCGCCGACGATGCGGACTAGTTGCTCGCTGTCATCTTCCAGGTCGAGCAGACGCACCGTATGGCCGAGAAAAACCATGTTTTCCGGCACGTGTTCGTTGGAGACCACCGACAGATTGCGCAGCTTATTTTCCAGGTCGTTCAGCTCTTTCTGGATGCTGCGATTTTCCTCTTTGGCGAAGTGATACTCGGCGTTCTCCGAGAGGTCGCCGAGCGCCGCCGCTTTGCGGATGCGATCCTGCGCGTCGAGCTGCAGGACGTACATCTCTTCCCGCTTACGCTCCATCGCCGTCTTTTCCTCGGCACTCACAATCTGCATGGCACTACTCCGTTTGAATGATTGATCCCGAACGATTGCCTTCGCCAAAACACGGCCCACCGCGCGAGGCGCGGTGGGCACATTTGGCACGCACCGCAGTATACCACAAGGGAGGCCTGCCGTGCCAAGAGGAAAGATTTTGACCCTCGATTCAGTTTGTGGCGCGGGCTATCAGCCTGCTTCCGAACTGCACGCTCAAAGCCCGCTACAAGCGGCACGAGATGGATTTATTCGGCGGCGATGTCGATCTCTGGCATCTCGTGCTCGCGCCCTCCGGGGGTGGTGAAGCCTTGCTGAGCGCCGACTATTGCCGGGGTGATGTGTCCACCTGGGATTTGGCTCAAGGCAATCTGGTCAGCCGCCGGCTGGATGATCTTGACAACCTGATTCGCCCCGGTGCCGGCCGACAAGCCATGCGGCGAACCCGGACGGCGTGCATCGCCATCGGTGAGCAGCGACTCGCCGTCACCCATGCGAAATTCAATCCCGAGGAATCGCTCGATGGCGGAATGGCCACGATGAGCATGAGCCTGAAAAGCAAGTGATTTTCCGGGCACCTCATTTCCCCTCCTTTTCGCCAGCGGCTATATTCTCCCCTCGTCGCGCGGTCCATGATATCCGCACCACCAAGGGAGACTCCGTTTGCCCGAATCCATCTCATCGCCCGCCAATTTCATCCTTCGCTGGCAACGCTCCGGTTCAGCCGAGCGGGCGAATTATTCGATGTTCCTGACCGAGCTTTGCACCCTGCTCGACGTCCCCGGCCCTCAACCCACGCAGCCGGACGATCGCGATAACGCCTATGTCTTCGAGCGATCCGTCCCCATGGATGACGGCGACGGCAACACCACCGTTGGCCGCATCGATCTTTACAAACGCGGCTGCTTTGTCCTCGAAGCCAAGCAAGGCTCCGCCTCCGAAGACGGCCCCACCCTCTTTGCCCCCGACACTCCCGCCCGCCTCCGCCGCGGCACGGCCATTCGCGGCACCGCCCACTGGGACGCGGCGATGAAAAAGGCCAAGGGCCAGGCCGAGCGATACGTCCGCTCGTTGCCGGCGGACGAGGGCAATCCGCCGTTTATCGTGGTGGTCGATGTCGGGCACGTGATCGAGTTGTACGCGGATTTCTCCCGCCTCGGAAAGACCTACACCCCCTTCCCTGACATTCAATCCTACCGCATTCCGCTCGATGGACTGGCCGATGAAAAAGTCCGCGAACGGCTCGCGACGCTCTGGACCGAACCGCTCACGCTCGATCCCGCCCGGCATAGCGCGAAGGTCACGCGCGAGATCGCGGAAAAACTCGCAAAGCTGGCCAAGAGTTTCGAGGCCGCAGGTTACAACGCTGAGAATGTCGCCAATTTTCTGATGCGATGCCTGTTCACGTTCTTCGCGGAGGATGTGGGGCTGATCGACCTTGTACGCGCGAAGGAGCAGCCATTCACCGATTTGCTCAAGAGCATGCGGGGGCATCTCGATCAGTTCATTCCGCTCGTGCAGGATGTCTGGTCGCGCATGGATTCCGGTGGCTTCTCCCCGGCCATGCGGCGCAAGCTCAAGCATTTCAACGGCGGGCTTTTTGCGGAATCCCACGCCCTGCCCGTCACCGCCGATCAACTGGAACTGCTGATTCAGGCGGGCGAGAGCGATTGGTCCGATGTCGAACCGGCCATCTTCGGCACTCTGCTCGAGCGCGCTTTGGAACCGCGCGAACGGCACAAGCTCGGCGCTCATTACACCCCCCGCGCCTATGTCGAACGGCTGGTGCTGCCGACGGTGATCGAACCCCTGCGCGAAAAGTGGGATGCCGCCAAAGCCGCGGCGTTCACGCTGCAATTCCAAGGGAAAAATGACGAGGCCCGCAAAGCGGTTCACGAATTTCTGGCCGAGTTGTGCAGCACCATCGTGCTCGATCCCGCCTGCGGGTCGGCCAACTTCCTGTACGTCACGATGGAGCACATGAAAAGGCTCGAAGGCGAAGCCCGCGAGGAACTCCGCCAACTCGGCGAAACCCAGGTGCTGCTCGAGCGAGGCGGGCTCACCGTCGACCCCCATCAATTCCTCGGCCTCGAGCTCAACCCCCGTGCCGTCGCCATCGCCGAACTGGTCCTCTGGATCGGCTATCTCAAATGGCACCTGCGCACCCTCGGCCATGCCCCAAGCGAGCCTCTGCTCAAAGCGTTCCACAACATCAAGCAACAGGACGCCGTGCTGGCGTACGACCGCAAGGAAATCGTCACCGATGATTCCGGCAAGCCGGTCAGCCGTTGGGACGGGCACACGATTAAGGTCTCGCCGGTGACGGGGGAAAAAGTACCGGACGATGCGGCGCGGGTGCCGGTGTATCGGTATGTGAACCCGAGGAAGGCGGAGTGGCCCAAGGCGGATTACGTGGTGGGAAATCCTCCGTTTATCGGGAATAAGCTGATGTTCGGCACACTCACTGAGGATTATTCGGTAGCGCTACGCTCAGCACACGACGTCCCTGAATCGTGCGACTATGTAATGTACTGGTGGAATTATGCCGCCGAACTCGTTCGCGCCGACGCCGTGAAGCGATTCGGTTTCATTACGACTAACAGCATCACGCAAAGCTTTAATCGGCGTATTCTCGCTCGCCAACTTGAAGCCTCCAAACCACTCTCACTAACGTTTGCTGTTCCAGATCATCCGTGGACCGAAACTGGCGAGGGGGCCGCCGTCCGCATTGCTATGACGGTTGGTGTCAACGGAGCGCATGACGGCAGGCTTATTAAGATTGTTAGAGAACACGTCGACGAATTCGGCGAGTCAGACGTAATAACCGAGGAAACGACTGGTAAGATTCATGCTGACTTAAGTTGCGGACCAAATATCGCAGGTGCAACTCCGCTGTTGTCGAATACCGGAATTTGCGGGCAAGGCATGAAGCTAGTCGGGGACTTTTTCGTTGAAACCGGGTTTCCGATTGGAAACGTCTCACCAGTTACCGGTCTTCCGGTAATACGAAGCATGATAACGCCGAACGATGTGCTTGAAGGAACAGAAGGGCGTCTTGTAATCGACTTCTTCAATCTAAACTCGGGACAGGCGCGAGCCGCAAATCCTGCGGCATATCAGCGTTTAGTTGATCTCGTAAAGCCACTACGCGACCAGAATCGACGCGGCTCCATCAAACAACTTTGGTGGCGATTCGCATGGGAAAGACCTGTAATCCGGCGAGCAATCGGCGGCTTGGAACAATATTTGGTCACGCTTGAGACCTCGAAATACCGTGTCTTCAGTACAGTGCCTTCGGACGCACTCTGGGACGGTTCGCTTTTCGGCGTCGCCCTAGACGATAACTTTTTTGCCGGAATTCTCGGGAGCCATGCGCATTCCGCTTGGGCACTGAAGGCGGGCGGATTACTCGGTCCAACTCCCAGATACAATAGGACAAGTTGCTTTGAAGCATTCCCCTTCCCCGCCTGCGCCGAATCCCAAAAATCTCGCATCCGCTCCCTCGGTGAATCCCTCGATGCCCACCGCAAGCGCCAGCAATCCCTGCATCCGGGCCTGACGATCACCGACATGTACAACGTGCTGGAGAAGCTTCGAAAGATGTCCGGCAATTCTTCAGTGCCGCCGGTGTCCTCACCGGCGGAAGGCTCTAGGCTGGACAAGACCGCCGGTGGAGGCACTGGCGGCACTTCAACGGCGGAAGCCATGGCGCGGCATAAGACCGCCGGTGGGGGCACCGGCGGCACTTCGGCGACTCCACTGAAAAGCGAACCGTTTTCGGCCAAGGACCGGATGATTCACGAGCAGGGATTGGTCTCCGTGCTGAAGCAGATTCACGACGATCTGGACGCGGCGGTGGCAGAGGCGTATGGGTGGCCGGTGGACTTGGCGGACGAGGAAATCCTCCGCCGGTTGGTGGCCCTGAACGCCGAGCGGGCCGAGGAGGAAAGGCGCGGGGTGATCCGATGGTTGCGGCCGGAATTTCAAAACCCCACCGGGGCGTCCGCCAACCAGGGCACGCTGGGACTGCCATCGGCGCAGACGGTCGGCAAGGCGAAAAAGGTTGGCAAACTTCCCTGGCCCAAATCGCTGGCGGAGCAGGCGCACGCCGTGCGGGTGGCGCTCGGCATGGCCACCAAACCGGTGACGGCGGCAGATTTGTCACGGCAGTTCAAGAGCGCGAAGGTCGACCGTATCGGTGAATTGCTGGCCACGCTGGCGGCACTCGGACAGGCGCGGTCGGTAGGAGGGAATCGGTTTGTGGTGTAATCAGGCGGCGTGCCGCCGCTGCCCTCACCGGCGGTTTTCGGTTTTCCACACGGAATCCCGCCGGTGAGGGCACCGGCGGCACTCGAATGCAGACTCTGCTTTGGGCCCGCCACATCATTGAAAAAAACGCCTTAAATCATCGATTGCCACTCCGTGCTGGGTTCCTCCACGCGCGGCCCGGATTTCGTTCAGACGATCGGATCGATGCACATCAGCCGAGGGGAGTTTTTTCCAATCACGCCATCCATTCACCCCTTTGCAATTGAATTGATTTTGCCTACGATGCGTTTCTGCGCGGTCCGGAATCGTATCCGCCGCGGGTGCGTTGCCGTCTACATTATTGTCGGCGATCAAAACCAGAGGACCCCATGGCTGACAACGAAGTCGTTACCGAATCCAATCCCGAAACCACTGCCCTCGCCACCGCTGGCACCGACGCCATCGCGGCGGTCGACGATAAATATCAGTATGCCGTCAAGGTGGAAGATGCCGGTCCCGCGACCAAGAAGGTCTCCGTTGAAATCCCGCAAGAGCGGATTCAGCAGAAGATGGCGGAGCAGTTCAAGGAGCTTCGCTCGCAGGCCGCCATCCCCGGTTTTCGGATCGGTCACGCCCCGCAGAAGCTGCTTGAAAAGCGCTTCAGCCATGATGTCAAGGAGCAGGTTCGCCGCACGCTCGTCAGCGAAAGCTACGAGCAGGCGATGGAGAAGAACGCCCTGCAACCGATCGGTGAACCTGAATTTGACAACGCCGAAAAGCTCGATCTCCCCGAGAGCGGCCCGCTGAACTACACCTTCACGGTCGAGGTGCAACCGGTCATCACCCTTCCCACGCTCAAGGGTTTGAAGGTCAAGAAGCCGAAGATAGAAGTGAAGGACGAAAACGTCGATCAGGCGATGCAGAATCTTCGCGAGCAACAGGGCGCGTTGGTTCCCGTTGAAGATCGCGGCGTGATCGCCAAGGACTACCTCACCGCCGATGTGCATGTGAAACTCGACGGCGCGGTGATTGCCCACGCCCATGATTCGCAGATCGTTTCCCGTCCCGGCCGCGTCGGTGGAATCCAGATCGATGACCTCGACAAGCAGTTGGAAGGTCAGAAGTCTGACGAGACGCGGACGATCAGCATCAAAGCTCCCGACACTCACGCCAACGAAGCCATTCGCGGCAAGGAAGTGCAGATCGAGATCAAGCTGAAGGACATCAAGAAGCTCGAGTTGGCGGAGATCGACGCCGACTTTTTGGAAAGTCTCGGTTTCGTCGATGAGAAGGAACTTCGCGAAGCCCTGCGCGAGCAAATGATCGAGCGGATTACCTACGACGTTCAACATGCGATGCGCGAGCAGGTGAACAAGTATCTGCTCGACAACGTGACGATGGAACTGCCGACCCGGCTGAGCACGCGGCAGGCCGAGCGCGTCGTCAGCCGTCGGGCGATGGATCTGATGACCCGCGGCATCCCCCGCGAGCAGCTTGAGGCCAACATCGAAAAGCTCAGCAGCGGCGCGCAGGACGAGGCGATTCGCGATCTGAAATTGTTCTTCGTGCTTCAACAGATTGCCGCCGAGCAGGGCATTGACGTGGATGAGGCCGAGATGAATGGCCGTATCGCGATGATCGCGGTTCAGAAAGGCCGGCGCCCGGAGAAAATGAAGCAGGACATGGCCAAGGATGGTTCGCTGAGCAATCTGTACATTCAGATTCGCGAGCAAAAAGCCGTGGATCAAATTCTGGAAGACGCGGTGATTGAGGATGTGGACGTGAAAGCGGAGGAGACTGCGGCCACTCCGGAGAGTTCGAGCACCTAATACCAATATCGCGTTTGGTCGGTTTCAACTCAGACCCCGCTTTCATTTGAAGTACCTTCGAGCTTGTGATCTTTAATGTAGCATGGGCTACCAGCCCATGATTTTGAAATGAAAACATGGGCTGGTAGCCCATGCTACGAATGCCTTCAAAAGCCCAGGGAATCATTCCCCTGGGTTTTTTGATTGAAGGACCGAAAGGAAACTCCGATGGACGCCATCAAAGCCCCCAGGGGAACCGCCGACATCCTTCCCGCTGAAAGCTGGAAATGGCAGGCCGTCGAGCGGATTGCCCGTGATATTTCCGAACTCTATCACTTCGCCGAGATCCGCACGCCGATTTACGAGCACTCCGACCTGTTCCATCGCGGCGTCGGGGAAACCAGCGACATCGTGCAGAAGGAAACCTTCACCTTCCGCCCCCGCCCCGAGAGCGAGATGATCACGCTTCGGCCCGAGGGAACCGCCGGCGTGGTGCGGGCGGCGATCGAAAACAGCCTCATCGCACAGGAAGGTGCGCGGGCCAAGGTCTATTACATCGGCCCCAACTTTCGCTACGAGCGTCCGCAGAAAGGCCGTTTCCGCCAGCACCATCAGTTCGGCGCGGAAGCCTTTGGCATCGCCGACCCGGAGCAGGACGTGGAGTGCATTCTGCTGCAGATGGATTTTTATTCCCGTTGCGGCGTAAAAGACCTCGCCCTGCACATCAACAGTCTCGGTGACTCCGAAAGCAAGGCCCGCTATCGCGACGCGCTGATTGCGTTTCTATCTCCCAAAGCCGCGGAGCTCAGTGAAGAATCGCAGCGGAGGTTGACGACCAATCCCCTACGGATCCTCGACAGTAAAGACCCGCGCGACAATGCGGCGAGTCTAGGTGCGCCCCCCGCCGCCGATACGCTTTCTGAAAAAAGCCGCAATCATTTTCATCGCGTCCGGGAATTGTTGACCCGCGCCGGTGTTCCGTTCGCCGTCAGTCCCAATCTCGTTCGCGGCTTCGATTACTACACGGAAACGCTGTGGGAAGTGGTCGCCGGCGGCCTGGGCGCGCAAAATGCGATCGGCGGCGGTGGGCGATACGACAACCTTGTTGAAAAGCTCGGTGGCCGTCCCACGCCCGGTGTCGGTTTCGGTTCCGGCTTGGAACGACTGCTGATGGCGTTGGATGCGCAGTGCGTCGTTCTACCGAACGCCCGCAAGCCGCTGGTCTGGCTGGTCAGCCTCGGCGATGCCGCCAAAGATGCCAACTGGCAATTGCTGCGGGAACTTCGGTCGCGCGGCATCGCCGCCGATCTCGATCCCACCGGCCGATCCGCCAAATCGCAATTCAAACTAGCCGACCGCGAGAAAGCCACGTGGGTCATCACCGTGGGCGACAGCGAGTTGGCGGCGGGGATTGTCGAGCTGAAGGAGATGAAGACTTTTGTTCAAACGAAAGTCTCTCGCGAAGAGATCGTTTCTCATCTTCTACGTCCATGAACATCGTTCCAAAGACAAACCGGAGATGGAAGCTCCTTCGCGGCTACAGCCTGGCGATGATGCTGGTCGTCGCGTCGACGGCGATCACGCTTCGCATTCGACCGCTCATGGGCGAAAGCATCTCGCCGTTGTTTTTCGCGGCCGTGATGGTCAGCGCCTGGTACGGAGGATGGGGCCCGGGATTACTGGCCACGGCACTCGCGGGATGGGCCAGCGCCTACTACTTTCTCGACAATCCGCCCGGACAGGGAACCTTCGGATGGGACGACTGGATTCGCCTCGGTGTGTTTATCATGGTGGCGGTCCTGATCAGTTCCCTCACCTCGCTTCGCAAGCGGGCGGAGCGATTGCTCAAACAGTCGCACGATGAATTGGAACTGCGCGTCCAGGCGCGCACCTTTGAACTGCAAGCCGCGAACGAACGGATGAAGGAGAGCGAGGAGCGCTTTCGGTTGCTCGTGGAAGGCGTTTCCGATTACGCGGTCGTCATGCTGGATGCGGCGGGCTGCATCGTCAGTTGGAACACCGGAGCCGAAAGAATTCTCGGTTACGATCATGCGGAGATCCTCGGTTGTCATGTGTCCAGGTTCTTCGATGCCGATCCGCAGAGCGCCGATCACCAATTGCAAATGGCGGCCACGCACGATCGCCATGAAGACGAAGGCTGGCGTCGGCGGAAGGACGGCACCCCGCTCTGGGCCAGCGTCATCACCACCGCTCTGCGCGGTGAAACGGGCCTGCTTCGCGGTTTCGCGCAGGTGACGCGCGACATCACCGAACTGCGCAATCTGGAACGGCAGGTTCTGGAAATCAGCGATGGTGAACAGCGCCGAATCGGTCACGATCTGCACGATGGGCTCGGCCAGGAATTGACGGGCCTGGCGTTTCTCACGCAGAATCTGGAACGAAAAATGATCGAGGATGGCAGCACCGCCGCGGGGGAGGCGGGACGGATTCTTTCGCTCACTAATCGCGCCATCGATCAGGTGCGCAGCCTGGCGCGCGGTTTTTCACCGGTGGAGTTGGGGCCCGACGGCCTGCGCGCAGGGCTGCATGAACTGTCGCGAAAAGTGCAGGAGGTTTTCGCCTTGCCCTGCGACTTCACATGCGACAGCGAGGTCCATATCCAGGATGACGGCTCGGGTTTACCGCTGTATCGCATCGCGCAGGAGGCGATCAACAATGCCATTCGACATGGGAAGCCGAGCCATATCCGGATCGCCCTGAAGGCCGATGGAACCGACGTCGTCTTGACCGTGCAGGATGACGGCGTAGGCTTACCGGCATCGCCCCATCGTCCGGATGGAATGGGCCTTCGCGTGATGAATTACCGGGCCCGAATGATCGGCGCGCATCTGGAAATTTTAAATCGAGACGGCGGCGGAACGATCATCCTCTGCCGATATTCCAACCCGACCTCGCTGAAGTCTGCTCACACGGCAAGTGAATTAAATGGCCAAGAAAAATTCCTCCGAAACTCCCGGCTCCCATCCGCCTGAACCGGCGTCACAAGCGGCACCAACCAAGGCCCGCCTGCTCTTGGTCGACGATCATCCCATCGTGCGGGAAGGTCTGTCGACCCGCCTGAATGCGGAGACGGATCTGTGGGTGTGCGCCCTCGCCGCCGACGGTCACGAGGCGATGGATCGAGTGGAGGATTCGTCGCCGGATCTGGTCATTACCGATCTATCGTTGGGGGGACGGCCGGGGTTGGAACTGGTCAAGGATCTTTCAAGCCGCCATCCCGCCCTACCGGTGTTGGTGCTGTCCATTCACGATGAAACGCTGTGGGCCGAGCGGGTGCTTCGCGCGGGAGCGCGGGGTTACATCATGAAGTCGCAGGCGACGCAGAAAGTGGTGGACGCCGTGCGGCGGGTGTTGGCCGGTGGCATCTGGGTCAGTGAGCCGGTCAATGAAATGCTTCTCTACCGCGTGACCGGAAAGCGATCCCCTACAACCGGTTCATCGCTCGAGTCGTTGAGCGATCGCGAGTTGGAGGTCTACCAGATGATCGGGCACGGGCAGACGATGCGGGAGATCGCCGCCGCACTGTTTCTGAGTGCCAAGACGGTTGAAGTGCATCGCGAAAACATCAAGGACAAGTTGAAACTGAAATCCGCCGCGGAATTGATACGGCACGCAGTCACCCACCTGCTCGACAACAGCTAGAGCGTGTCTAAAAATACAGTGGAGGCTGTCGTAGCATGGGCTACCAGCCCATGTTTTTGTTTTTCAAAAAGAAAATCATGGGCTGGTAGCCCATGCTACGGCGAACAAAGCCGTACTCCTGAACATGCTCTAAGAGATTTTCTTAGCCGCCATCTTGTCGATCCCCTACTTCAAATCACTCCCTCCTACTGATGGGGCCGCCTTATCACACAGCTATAGTAGCCTTCACCGAAATGGGTGCAGGGAGACTATGACACCGCGAAATTTACAGGGTTGGTTCGGGCACGGCAGAGGCATTGTCCTATGCTTCGCCGTCTCATTGGTGGGGTGTCATGCCTCGACGAATCCGGATCGCGATCATCTGGCCGCGATCGATCGCCTCGTCACCGACCGGACCACCTCCGGCATGAATTCCATGAAACTGCTCGGGACCGATCCTCGCGTGGAGTCATCGCCACCCTCGGGAACGCTGACGTTGCACGAGGCGGTGGATCGCACGCTGGCGCACAATCTTTCGCTGATTGCCAATGCGGAAAATCTGCCGATCGCCCAGGCGCAACTTGCCCAGGCGGGCCTCTGGCAAAATCCGACGATAGGCCAGTCGGGGGCGTTCTACGCGCCGCTGAGCGGACAGGGTGGAGCCATCGCTTTCGATATTCTGGTGACGCAGACACTCAACACCTTTTTCACGCGGCCCTACCGAGTCGCCGTTGCCGAGGCGCAGCGATTTCAGGCGGGGATCGATCTGGCCAATCAGGCCTTTGATCTGTCCGAGCAGGCGGCGGGGAAATATGCGGAATTATCGCATCTGCTTCGCGATGAAAAACTCGCGCGCAAGGTGTCGGCCTCGTATCGGCGGGCGTGGGACGCCGCCGAGGCGCGCATCAAGGTCGGCATGATTCCACGGCCCGATGTCAACCGCGCCAAGCTTCACTACGAGGATTCGCTCCGGCAGTTGCTGCATCTGCACACGCAGTATCTGCGGGCGGCGCGGGAGATGAATTGGTTGATGGGCATTTCCACTTCGCCGCAATGGCAGTTGCCCATCGAAGCGGGTGAATTGCCGCCGGAATTGGCGGGTATTCCGCATTCATCGGAACTTGAAAAACTGGGACACCTTCACCGTCTTGATTTTCTGCGGGCCGGCTTCGACCTGAAAATCTCGGAGGTCAACATCAAACTTGCCAAGCTGGGAATGATTCCGCAGATCACACTGGGTGTCGATACCGCGCGCGACGGCAGCCGAAAGTGGAGCGCCGGGCCTTCGTTCAACCTGGACCTCCCGATCTTCGATACCGGAAAAGTTGCCGTCGCCCTCGCTCATGCCCAGCACCGGTTGGCCGACAAAACCTATGTGGCCCTGCAAGGCCAGGTCAGCCAGGATGTGCGCACCGCCTACGACAATGTCCATACCTCGGAAGAAGATGTCCTGTTCTACCGGGATCGGCAAATTCCCCAGGAAGAGGACAATGTACGGCTTTCGGAGCTGTCGTTTCGCCTCGGCAACACGGACCTCGACGATCTGCTCAACACACTTCGAGAATATGTCTCAACCCTACAAGCCTATGAAGATGCGCTCGATGGATACAACCAGAATATCATCGCCTTGGAGCGGGCCGTCGGCATGGTCCTCAGCCGCATGACGGAAGTGGCGGCGAAGGAAGGTTTCCCGGCCGCCCGACCCTCAATGCCATCGACTCAACCCTCCACACAACCTATAACACCCCCGGCGAGGTCATAGCCATGAATCCAGAAACCCATCCAGAATCTCCTCAAGGTAGTCCCGATCCACATAGCCTGACAAAGTCACCCGAAGTGATTCTTCCGTTCGATCCTGGCGAGAAGGTCGGACACCCGGTTGCGCAAAAAACCGTCGAGATGAAGCCTACTAACGCTGCCAAGTCCGCCGGTTGGATGAATTGGATCATCGTGAGCGTAAGTCTCGTTGTGTTCGGCGGAGGTTACCTGCTGTTCGGGTCCAAGCTCACGGCCAAGCTGAATGCAGCCGAGGAAAAACCGCCGGAGACGACTCCGGAGGTCTTCAAAGTAACCCCCGATTCGATCACGGTCCCCCAGGAGGCTTCCAAGACGCTGGGCTTGCAAACGCTCGTCGCCACCCCCCGCCGGGTGCCGATTACGCTGCGGCTGACCGGTCGCACGGGATTGAATAACGAGCAGATCAGCCACGTCCACGCCCAATTTTCCGGGCGGGTGGTGGACCTGGGGCCGCCGCTCGGTTCGACCGTCAACGGTCCGGCCAACCCGTCCGGTCCCAGTCGTTTGCTCGTGATCGAATCCACGGATCTCGCCGGGGCAAAAGGGGACTACATCAAGTCGAAGGTTCAACTGGAAGTAGACCAGGACACGCTCCGCCGCACCGATGAGTTGGTGAAGGCCAACGTGCTGGCCGAGAAGTTTCTGCAAGATGCGAAGTCCGCCGTGAAAAAGAGTCAGGCCGATCAGGATCAGGCTCGGCAGAAGCTGTTGATCTTCGGCTTGAAGGATTCGGACCTGGACAAGATCACCAACCAGGAGGGTCGCGAGCGGATGGTGTACTCCATCACCAGCCCGCGCTCCGGGGTGGTCACCGAGAAGAATGTCACGCTCGGTGAGCTGACCGACCCGGCCCTCAACCTGTTTACCATCGCCGATCTTTCAAAGCTGTGGGTCTGGGGCGATGTGTACGAACGCGATCGACAGCGGGTGAAGGAGGGACAGAAGATGAAGGTCATCGTCGCCTCCCATCCCGATGACCCTCGCGAATGCACGATCGAGTGGATCAGCCCCGTGCTCGACGCCACCACCCGCAGCATCCGCGTGCGGGGTTCGCTGGACAACCGCGAAGGCCGTCTGATGGCGGATATGTACTCCACCCTCATCGTCACGCTCGAAGATCAGAGCGAATCCATTCTGATGCCCACCGAAGCTGTGATCCGTAAAGGCGATCTATCCTATGCTTTCGTGCTGACCGGGAGTGTTGACGGCTCGACCCTCTACCAACGTAGACGGATCAAGGTTGAGAGTCTGGGAAGCGGCATCGGATTCGAGATCGGTGAATCGGCAACCACCCGCCCGATGACCGAGTCGGTCGATGGAAAAAACTCCGAAACGCACTCCGCACTCCCCGAGTTACTTCGCGTGGTCGACGGTATACAACCCGGTGACATCGTCGTCGTTCGCGGAGGGCTGGGGCTCATCAACGAGATGGAACAGCAGGCCGCGAAGTAGGTTCAATTGAAACCGTTCACGCGCTTTTTTGCGGCGTGAAGTGCCGCCGGTGCCCTCACCGGCGAAGTCTCGCTTGAACGACAGAAGATCGCCGGTGAGGACACCGGCGGCACTCCATCCGAAATTTTGTGGGGTTCGATTCGGATAGAAGATTCCCACCATGATCAAGAAGCTCATCAATTTCGCCCTCGATCACAGCCTGGCCTTGTTGGGCTTCATTCTCGTCTTCATCGCCTATGGGTATTACGCATACACCCAGGTTCCGATCGAGGCATTTCCTGATCCGGATGATGTCCATGCTCAAGTCATTACCCTGTGGCCAGGGCAGGCCGCCGAAGACATTGAAGCGCTGGTCACCCGACCTACGGAACAAGCCCTCAACGGCACCGCCGGCCTGAGCGGGCTACGCTCCGTCAGCATGTTCGGTCTGTCCGTCGTCACCTGCACTTTTGACGATGCCACCAGCGACAAAGATGCCCGGGCACAGGTACTTGAAAAGATGCAGAGTGTGAGCCTCCCCACCGGGGCGACATGGCAGCTCCAACCCATGACCACCAGCACGGGGGAAGTTTTCCGCTACGTCATCAAAGGCCCGCCCGGCAAGAAGCTCGAGGAAATCCGTGCCCTGCAGGATTGGGTGATCGAACCGGCCATTCGCCAAGTTGCCGGTGTCGGGGATGTCAACGCCTTCGGAGGCGGGGTCAAGCAGTATCAGGTCGTCGTGAAACCTGAATTGCTGCTCCAACAGAAAGTTACTCTGAGTCAGGTCTTCACCGCCCTTCAGAACAACAATGCCAACGGGGGCGGCAATGTTCTGCGCACCGGTGAGCAGATGCTCGTGGTGCGCGGGGTCGGCGCGTTGAACAGTGCCCGCGACGCCCAGAACATCAAGGATATTCGCGGCATCTGGATCACCAGCACCGATGGGCATCCGATCTATATTCGCGATGTCGCGCAGGTCACCACCGGCATGGCTCCCCGGCAAGGCGTCGTCGCCTGGTATCTGCACGGTGAAAAAGTCGACGAGGAAATCGACGATGCGGTCGAGGCGATCGTCCTCAATCGCAAAGGCACCAACGCCCTGAAGGTCATCGAGGGCATCAAGGCCAAGGTCGCGGAATTGAACAAAAGCTCGCTCTTCCAGAAGGAAGGCCTGCGGATGATCTGCACCTACGATCGCAGTGTTTTGGTGGACAAGACAGTGCATACCGTGCTGCACAATCTGATTGAAGGCGCGGCGCTGATCCTGGTCATCTCGCTGATCTTCACCAGCAGCTTTCGCGCGGCGATCATCATCTGCCTGGTCATTCCGCTCTCGTTGCTGGCGGCGTTCCTAGTGCTCTATTTCTACAACGTCCCGGCGAATCTGCTCTCGTTCGGCGCGGTCGATTTCGGCATCCTCGTCGATGCGGCCGTCGTGATCGTCGAGGCGATCCTCGTCAATAAAGTGCTCGCCCCGTCCGATACCGACTTCCGCGAACTCACCCGCCATACCGCCACCCACCTCGCCCGCCCGATGCTTTTCGCGAAGCTGATCTTCATCACCGCATTGATTCCGATCTTCACCTTCCAACGCGTCGAAGGCCGCATCTTTCGACCAATGGCGCTGACCATCACCGGGGCCATGGTCGGCGCGATGGTCATGACGATGACTTTGGTGCCGTTGGCCGCGTCGTTTCTGCTGAAGGGAGGCAGGGCGGCGCACGACAATCTCGTCTCCCGCGTTCTTAAAATCGGCTACGGTCACATCATCGGTTTCGTGCTGCGCGTGAAGGCGGTTGCGATCGTGGGAGTGATCCTCGTCTCCGCCATGGCCGTGTTCATGGCGTCTCACCTCGGCTCGGAGTTCCTTCCCAAGCTGGACGAGGGGAACATCTGGCTCAGCGTCGAAATGCCCCTTTCCATTTCCAAGGATAAAGCCAAGGACAACGAGCGCCGCATTCGTGACATTCTGAAGAGCTTTCCCGAGTCGCATCAGATTTATTCCCAACTGGGCCGACCCGATGACGGCACCGACCCCAAGGGATTTAACACGATCGAAATCGGCGTCGATTTGCTGCCGAAGGAACTCTGGAAAACCAAAGCCCCCGGCGGAAAGATCGTGGACAAAGAGGGCTTGATCGCCCAGATGAACGACAAGCTCCAGGAGATTCCCGGCACCGAATTCAACTTTTCGCAGGTGATTGAAGACAACGTTGAAGAGGCGCTTTCGGGCGTCAAAGGCGAGCTGGCGATCAAGCTGTTCGGCGATGACCTGAAAATTCTCCAGCAAAAAGGGGATGAGATCGCGGCGGTGTTGAAAACCATTCCCGGCAACGCCGATGTGGCGGTCGACAAGCTGTCGGGGCAACCGAATCTGACGATTGCCCTCGACCGCGACGGCCTGGCGCGATACGGCGTCGATGTGAACACCGCGCTCGCTTTCGTGCAGACGGGCCTCGGGGGTCAGGCTGCCGGCAGCGTGTTGGAAGGCCAGCGGCGATTCGATGTTTCAGTTCGCCTGTCCGAATCCGCCCGCAGCAGCGTCGACCGCATCTCCGACCTCTGGATCGACACCCCCGCCGGGCAACGCATTCCTTTGACATTGCTGGCCCACGTGAAAACCGAGGAAGGCGCCTCCCGCATCGGTCGCGATCAGAACAGCCGTCGCGTCGCGATCAAGAGCGGCATTCGCGGCAAGGATATGGGCTCGTTCGTCGCCGAAGCCCGCGCCGCCGTCGACAAGCTGGTCAAACTGGACCCCGGCTATCGCATCACCTGGGAAGGGCAGTTTGAAAACCAACAGCGCGCCACCGCCCGCATGCGCATCATTGTCCCGCTTTCATTGCTCGGTATCCTAATCATCCTATGCTGGGCGTTTCAACGGTTTCGCTATGCGATTCTCATCATGGCCAACATCCCGTTCGCGTTCATCGGCAGCATCGCCCTGCTGTACGTCACGCACACGCATTTGTCGGTCTCCGCGATGATCGGTTTCATCGCGCTCTGCGGCGTTTCAGTGCAGAACGGCATCGTGCTGGTCGGACAGTTCAACGTACTGCGGCACGGCGGCATGCCGCTGCGGCAAGCCGTCTACGAAGGTTCAAAACTTCGCGTGCGCCCGGTCCTGATGACCGCCCTGATGGCCGCCATCGGCATGTACCCCGCCGCCGTCTCGCACGGCATCGGTTCAGAAGTCCAGCGCCCGCTCGCGCTAGTCATCGTCGGCGGGATGCTCTCCGCCGCCGTGCTGACCTTGATCGTCCTCCCGGTGCTGTACGAGTTGTTCGAGCGCTATTTTCCCGGCCCGGTCACCGTGCCGGAGGGGTTGATCGACTGATGACCCTTGCCCTCTGGAATCACCGGCTTCAGCCAACCGACGCCTCCATCGACAAGGAACATCCATGAGCCCCACCGCCACTTTCTACGTCGGTATCTTCGTACAACTCGCCCTCGGCATTTTGCAGGTGTCGGTGTTGATTGTTTTCGTCTACCGCTGGCAACGGCATAGCTGGCGGTTTTCCAACATCATGAAAATCCGGGAGCCGCTCGCACGGGCCTACTGTTCCCTGTCGGCGGTGGTTCGCGCCCGAGCGCGATTTGGAGAAGACCACGCGGAGAAATTAAAATCCGACCATGATGCGGCGGTCATCCATCAGTATCTGGCCGCCTCACAGGATGAAATCCTCAACTTCAGCGTCGAGCATTTCAAGGCCAAATTTTGGCTGTCAAATCTCGAAAACCAGCAGTTGGACCGGCTCTTCGACAAGCTTCGACTGGAGTGGAAGGCGGTGCGGAATGACGTTGAAAATCCCGAGGATCACCTGGATGACCTCCGCAACGAAATCCTGAAATTCGATACCCTCTGCGGCCTGGAAAAGTATAATGGGGGGCAATGGTCGCATGTGGCCCTTCACGAGTAGGCTCGGCGTTGATCCTTAGGCGAGCGATCGCGTATTGACGCGCAGTCAATACGTTTGATTCACTTCGCTTTTTCACTCGGCCCCGCAAGCAGGTTGGCGATGATGATCAAGCCTGCCCCGAGGATCGTAAGACCGGTCAAACTTCGCCCGGCCGTCCACCACGCCCACACCGACGCGACAATCGGCTCGGCCAGGTAGATCAACGTGGCCTGGGTGGGATTGATGCGCGGCTGAAAGCGCATCATCAGGCCATAGGCTCCGACCGTCGGCAACAGAGTGAGCAGGAGCGTGTTGCGTAAAACGACCGGATTGTGGATGAAGATTCGCCAACTCTGTCCGTTGGAATGGGAGCCGTGCGAGAGGATTGCACTGAAACTAAAGCAGACCATCGCCACGAGAAGAAATTGCACACCGGTCAGCCTGAAGGGTTCATCGCTGGATCCGATCCAGTCGAGTGCCAGGATGTAGATCGAGTAGAGGCTTGCACACGCCAGCCCCAGCCATTCACCTTTTCCGAATCCCGCCGGGGCGGCACCGGTCATCAGGTAGATGCCGGCGACGGCCAGCGCGATCGCCGTGGACAACCGAAGCGGTGGCCATCGACGGGAGAAGACGGCGACGATCAAAGGAACGAAAATGACGGTCAGATTCGTCAGGAATGCGCTGACCGCTTCGGAAGTTTGATCGAGCCCGAGATGTTGGCTGATCACCCCGACCGCCAGCAGGATGCCGAGTGGAACAGCGCGTCCCAAGCTGTGACGCGACCAACCTTGCCGCGATCGGGGAAACGCCGCAAACCACAGAATGCTGCCGAGGGCAAATCGCACCGCCAGCAACCGCACGGGGCCCAGTGCCGATCCGGGCGGAAGCTGTAAATGCGCATTGATCGTTTCCCCCGCCGTCTTTGCCCAGGTGAAACCCATTCCCCAAAAAACCGATGCGAGCAAAAGGGCTAGAATCGGGACATGGCTCGGACGAAGGCGCGGCAAAGGCATGACGGCATCGTCGCAGCGCGGCGGCATCGTCGCAAGGTGAATTTATGTGGTTCGACTTCATCTCCTTCTATCGAAGTCGATCCTTCAACTTCAAGAACGGTCGCTCGATCCAGGCATAACTGATCGAGGCGAATGCAACCGTCCCGCCAAAATAGGCGAGCAGGCGAAGTGTGATTTTAAACGACCATCCAAAAGGTTCGGTGAGGTGGGGGAATTGATCCCACACCAGCCATTTGAACAGCGCGTGGTAGAGATAGATTCCATAGGAGATCCGACCGATGTGGACCAGGGGTCGAATCGCCAGCGCGCGGGCGATTGCATCGCGCGGGCCGTACCAAAGTACCACCACCACACACGGGAATATCACGGCGGCAAGCGGCACGAAAATCCGGTGCGCGGTTTCCATTCCGGCGATCCCCCATTTTTTCATGAGCAGAGTCCCGGCAGTGAAGAATGCCGTGCAGCCGAAGACCATTCCCCATCGAACGCATTGCGATTGGACGGCTTGAGCGACCCACGTTGGCAAGCCGTTGCGCAGGGAGAGGGCCACGGCGCACCCGGCGATGATGCACACCCCGCGTGTGTAGAGCATCGTGTGGAGAATGAAATCGTCGCCGGCAAAATGTCTGCAAATAAGCGTTGCCAGCAAAAGCAACCAACCGATCACCCAGGCTTTTTTGGTCATCAGCGCGATGCTGCAAAGGAATGGCCATACAAAGTAAAACTGCTCTTCCACCGCCAATGACCAGAGCGGGCCGGAGATGTCCTGATACTGCCAGAGATCCAGCGGTGCGTAGTTGGTGAAGTATCCCCAGAGCGAGGCGATGTATCGGGCTTTCGACCAACCTTCATCCGGAATGAACGACCCGACGTTGAGCAGGATGAGTACCGTGCAGACGCCGACGAACAGCCAGTAGGCGGGCATGAGCCGCAGAAATCGCCGTCCCCAAAATTTCAGCAGGCTGATTTTCCCCTTGGCGGCGTGCTCCTTCGCCAATAGCGTCGTGATCAAAAACCCGCTGAGGACGAAGAACAGATCGACACCGATCCACCCGAAGTGGTAGAGCGGAAGCCGCGCGTGATAGTACATGACCGCTAAAACCGCGAGGGCGCGAAGGCCGTCCAGGCTGGCGACGTGGCGTGGCGCTGAAACGGAATTCTCCGGCGCGATGACGGGTTCGATGGTTTCGACGGAGTTCATCGTATGGGCAACCTGCACGATTCCATGATGCCCCGTGGTGTTGAACGGTACTTCGGTCAACGTCATCCTGAGGTACTGCAATTCATTTTAGCGGCTGTGCCGAAGGCACGCGTTTTTCCCTACGATCGAAAAACGCGTGCCTTCGGCACAG
>JANXVV010000269.1 GCA_025351525.1 Humisphaera sp.
CAAGGCGCTGATTTCAGCGGCTCTTAAAAAAGTCACGTCGATCGCGACGTTGCCGGAGGTGACTTCGCGCATCGTGGCGACGGTGGAGGATCCGAAAAGCACCGCCAGCCAACTGCATAAGATCATCTCGAACGATCCGGCTCTGGTGACGCGGATTCTGAAGGTGGTCAACAGCGCGTTCTACGGGTTGCCGGGGCAGATCGGATCGGTCGAGCGGGCGATCGTGCTGCTGGGGTTGAACGCGGTGAAAAATCTTGCGGTGGCGGCCAGTCTGGGGCAGTTGTTCCGGGGGGTGAAGTTATGCGAAGGATTCACCGCGAAAGATTTGTGGGTGCATTGCGTCGCGGTGGGTGTGACGGCCCGGGAGTTGGCAAAGCAGATGAAGATGCCGATCGCCGAGGATGCTTTTCTGGCGGGATTGATTCACGATGTCGGTCTGCTGGTCGCGCTGCATGTCTATCCTGAAAAACTTCGCGCCGTCTGCGAGAAGGTGCAAAATGAAGGTGGGGATTTCTGCAAGATCGAACGGCAAATCTGCGGGGTGGATCATCAGCAGTTGGGACAGGGATTGGCCGAGCTTTGGAAGTTCACGCAGTCCTGCCAGCAGGCGGCGGGGTATCATCATCGCCCCCAGGCGCTGCCGGAACCCACGCGATTGCTCGTCACGCTCGTTTACGTGGCGGATACAATCTGCGCGCAGCGTAACAAGGGGTTCAACCTCACCGCGAACACGCAGGTGCTCGACTTGGCGGCGTTACACGCGGTGGGAGTGACGGCGGCGGTACTCGAAAAAACGCAGGCGAATCTGGATCTGCTGGTGGAAACGGCTACGGCGACGCTGGCGTGAGAGCCTGTTTAGGAACACGGATGGGTTCGCCGTAGCCCATGCTACGACAGCCTCCAACGTGTTCTTAGAGATGCTCTAATGCAAACAGGATAACCTTCTTCTAGTTCAACACCAACGCCCGCCGAACATCCTGCTGGCTGGCAGTGATTTTCAGGGGGATGCGCACCCAGAATGTGGCGCCTTGGCCCGGCGCGCTTGACACGCCGATCGATCCGCCGAGCAGGGCGATCAGTTCCTTGGAGATCGCCAAACCCAGACCGGTGCCGCTGTGTTCGCGGGTGACCGATCCATCGATCTGTCGAAATTTTTCAAAGATCATTTGCTGCTTGTCGGGATCGATTCCCGGCCCTTGGTCGGTGACGGAAATGCGGGCCCAGTCATGGCCATCCCGTTCGGCGTTGAGCTCGATCCTTCCCTCGGAGGGGGAAAATTTGATGGCGTTGGAGAGAAAATTGTACAGCACCTGTTGCAGCTTCGGGCCATCGGTGTGAAGGATGGGCACCTCGGCGGTCACCGCGAAATAGACCGCCGCCCCGCGTTTTTCGGCCAGCGGTTTGATGATGCTGACCAATCCCTCGAACAGATCGTTCAGCGAAAGCGGCTCGGAACGAACCTCCATCTTCCCGGCTTCAATCTTTGCCAGGTCGAGCAGGTCGTTGATCAACTCCAGCAGATTGCGGCCACTGGTCAGGATGTTTTGCAGGTAGCGAATCTGCCGGCCTTCCCCCGCATTCATGTCGCGCAGCAGTTCTGCAAATCCGAGAATCGAATTGAGCGGCGTGCGCAGCTCATGGCTGACATTGGCGAGGAATTCGGTCTTCAGCCGATTCGATTCGTACAGTGCCACATTGCTCTCCGCCAACTGATTCAGCTTCACATCCAATCCCTTGTTGATTGCGCGCAATTGATCCTGATTTTCCTTCAAATTGGTAAGCATCACATTCAACGTGCGCGAAAGCGTTTCAAATTCATCCCCCGTGTTGATGTGGGAGCGGATGTTCAGATCGCCCCTGCTGACTTTTTCGGCGGTATCCTGCAGCACGCGCACCGGCTTCAGAATCAGGCGGGTGGTGATGATGTAGAAGACGATCAGGGCGAGAGTGCCGGCCAGCAATCCCGCGCAGAGCAGGAAGATGCGATTGAGCAGCAGTTGATTGGTGTCGACCTGCGAGCGCATGTCGATGGAGACAAGGCCCATCAGGGAAGCCGAGATGGGAACGGTGGAAGGAGGGGTCATCACCGTCGTGGAATCGGCGGAGTCATTCTCCCATTCGTGGTCGGCGATGATTTTGTCCCCGAGATGGCAGCGCGCGCATCCGGAATCGGATCGCAGCGCGCGGGCATAGCGGTATTCGGGCGGCGAACCGTCGGAAGGGGTGAACAGTCGTGTAAAAATCTCCGTCTCCGGGCGATCTTCAAGCTGCTTGATCGCACGCCTTTCAAATGCGGTGAGCGGCCCGGTGTGTGTAGAGGCGAACAGGATTAAATGCGGTGCCGTCACACCGCGTCCTTCGACTGCTTCGGAAAGCGCGGTGGGTCGGGAGGTGGCGACGGATCGGCTGCGATTTTTTTTCGAGCCTCGCGTGGTGGGTTGGGCCGGTAGCGTGGTGGGCCGCACGTTGACCGGGATTCCGATCAGGTGGTCGGCCAGCGCATCGTCGCAAAGCACCCTCGCCGAGCGTTCGTTGATCTGCTCGGTCAACTGCTCCATCCGCTGCCAGGGGACGAAGAGTGCTGCCGCGATGATGAGCGCGACCGCCGCGCCAAATAGCAATTGGCATTTGGCGGCGAGTGAAATTCGCATGGGCCGTGATCGTCTAAACATTTTCACGCCATTGTATCGATGAAAGCGACAAAAATGAACGTTGTCATACTAAGCCGTTCTCGGGTATGACTTTTAGACACACCTTCATGTTTGAAGGTTAAAATTTAAATCGCTGCCCACGCCATGGTGTGAATAGCTTGAGAATTGACCTGTAGCCCTTGCTACGGAAGATTTTTTGAGCGAACTTTGCCATGGGAATGGGCGGTTTAGCGAGGCCTGCCATGAGTATTTTAGGACGACTGCTGGTTGTGGAAGATCAGGAACTGGAACGTAAATCGATCATGCAGCTATTGAAGCGGGAGGGGTTTCAGGTGTTCGGCGCGGAGAATGCCGACAAGGCCATCGGGTATGTCGGTGAAAATATCGACGTGGTTCTCAGTGATCTGCACATGGGCGATGTGAGCGGGTTGGATCTCCTTACGCTCTGGAAGCAGAAGCAACCGGAGACGCATTTTATCGTGGTGACCGGGCACAGCAGCATCGATTCGGCGGTCGAGGCAATCAAAAAGGGGGCTTACGATTACATCACGAAACCGGTGAATCCGGATGAACTGATCCTGCTCATCAAGCGGGCCATCGAGACTCGTCAAAAGGATAAAGAGATCGACAGCCTACGTCGGCGTTTGGATGATCGCTTCGGCCTCGATCAGATCGTCGGGCAGTCCAAGCAGATGAAAGATGTGTTTGCGAAGGTGCAGCGGGCGGCACCGGTCGATAGCACGGTGTTGATCCTCGGTGAGAGCGGGACCGGAAAGGAGTTGGTTGCTCAGGCATTGCACCATAATAGTCCGCGAAAGAAGGGCCCCTTCGTCGCGGTGAATTGTGCGGCGGTGCCGGCTTCGCTGGTGGAAAGTGAATTATTCGGCCATGTGCGCGGTGCGTTTACCGGGGCCACGGATCGTCGCATGGGCCGGTTCGAGCAGGCGGATGGCGGGACGCTGTTCATCGACGAGATCGGGGATTTTGAACTGGGATTGCAGGCCAAGTTGCTGCGTGTGCTGGAGACATTTACCGTCACGCCGGTGGGTGGGCATGAGGATCGGAAGGTGAGCGTGCGCGTGCTTGCCGCCACCAGTCGGGATGTGACGAAGATGGTCGAGCAGGGCACTTTCCGGGAGGATTTATACTACCGGTTGAATGTCGTTTCGATCACACTGCCGCCCTTGCGGGATCGGCCGGACGATATCGCGCTGCTGGTCGAGCATTTCTTGAAAGAGATCGCCGAGAAAAAGCATACGGCTCCGAAACGCATCTCACCGGAAGTGATGCGCCGCTTTCAAACCTACCGATGGCCGGGCAATGTGCGCGATTTGAGAAATGCCCTGGAGAGCATGATGGTGCTTGCGGACGGCGAACTCTTAACGGAGCGCGATTTGCCCGACCGCATCGCAGCAAGTGTTAAAGAAACGAGCCGCCCCGGTGAAATCCCGACCGGTTTGACGATGGATGAACTTGAGAAGCTTGCGATTATGAAAGCGTTGGATGAATGTGAAGGCAACCGAACTCATGCAGCGGGACGACTTAAAATCTCGGTTCGTACCTTGCAACGTAAGCTGCAGCATTATCAATTGGAGGAGCGTTCACCCGCCACAGAATCAGACATTGTGACGCAGTCGTAACATTGTGTCATGTTTCGGCATTATTGGGTGTTTCTGATTTTGTGCTAAATCTTTGGAAAATTGATCTGCATTTATTCCGTCCGGCGCAGATATACACATTGTTCCCGGGGAATGCAGCGAACACCACAGAGAATAAAAATGAATAAATAGATTGAAAAGGTCGATTGGATGTTTCCTCAAATCAGCTCTAGCTGGCACAACCGTTGCTCTACCGATCTCCGAACCGAAAGACGACTTTTCAGCCATTCGGGCAAGGAGACAATCATGTCAATTTCGATGGATCGATTCGAATCTACTACCGGTCATTTCCCAACGTATGATCCCTTCCAAAATGCAGTGCAGCGGGTGATGGTGTTCCAAGTTCAATGCCGTAGCTGCGGATTTGAACCGGATGATGTGGTCTCGCCGCCGAGCATCTGCCCCAAGTGCCATGGTGAATCTTGGGAGCGGTTCGCAAAACCCGGAAGCATTCTCGATGACGCGAACCGCTTTTGAACGGTTATAGTGCGCCGTTCTATGAGTAATGCAATTTCTGAAGCTGACGCGCGATGCGCTCTCTGGGTCGATGTGATTTTCCGCCCGAGTGAATTGACGACCGACCGGATTCTTGAAAAGTCGGTGGTCGTCTTTGACGTTCTGCGGGCTACGACTTCGATCACTGCGGCATTGGCGGCGGGCGTTTCGGAAATTCGCGTCTTCAAAGACCCTCAATCGGCTGCCGAAGCAGGACGAAGTTTCGGCAAAGCCGCGCTGCTGTGCGGGGAAATAACCTGTCTGCGACCGCCGGGTTTTGAATTGGGGAACAGCCCCGGCGATTTCAAAAGAGAACTCCACGCCGATCGGATTGCGTTTCTTTCCACCACCAACGGCACTAAAGCCATCATCGCCGCCCGCGAGGCGGCGGCTGTGTTGATCGGTGCGCTGGTCAATGCCACGGCCATCGCTCAGGAGTTGATTTCGATTGGGCGGAACGTCACTTTGCTTTGCGCCGGTACTCAGGGGAATTATTCGATGGAGGATGCAATTGGCGCGGGGGCGGTAATTGATGCCTTGTTTGCAAAAGGTGCGGCAACTCCCACCGGCGATGCCGCCCGCATGGCGCATCGGCTGTTTCAATCGGCTCAATCCAATTTGCGAGAGACCCTGTCGGATACCACCAGCGGGGAAAATCTGCGGGCCGCCCACCTGGAAACAGACATCGAATTCTGCGCGGAATTGGATTCAATTTCGGTTGTGGGAATCGTTCGCGATAATCCCCTTCGAATCCTCAATCCCGCCATCGCCGCAAAGTAAGAGCATGTTTAAAAACACGGCGGAGGCTGTCGTAGCCCATGCTGCGGCAAACCCAGCCGTGTTCCTAAACATGCTCTAAGAAGTAACAGATTCTCAAGGTGCCTGAATCAAACGGAACCGGGACTGACTTTCGCTCATCGTGGCACGGGCTTCCAGCCCGTGTTGACGGGCACATGCGTAGAAGAGCTCGATTTATACAGCCTTCAATAACTAAATCGCTCACACGGACTGCAAGCCCGTGCCATAACTGAGAATTCAAATTGGGAAGCGAATCGAAGATTCAGAAGCGCTTATTCGTTTGAAAAACACTACTCTTTCGCCCAAAAATCAATAACGAACACGTCCTCCATCACCGGCTTGAGAATCGCCCCGAACGCTTTGTGCGCGGGATGAACCAGATACGCATCGCGGTCTTTATCCGAGGCGAAGGTGAGCACGAAGCAGTGCGTGAAACCTTTGTCGTGATGCTCCGGGCTGACGTTGGTGCCCCAGTGCAGCGAGGTGACGCCGGGGATGTTGGTCTTGAGCGCGACGAACGCCGTCTCGACGGTCTTGATCTGTTCGGGCGTCGTGCCGTCCTTCAGCTTCAGCGAGACGACGTGATAAAGCGATTTGCTCTCCTTGACCATCGGTTCAACGGCGATGGCGTGAAGCGCGGTGGCGAAGACGAATAGGCCGACAACGAGTAGAGTGGGGGTGTGCATGGCGAAAAGTGTCGCCGGTTTTCGATCGGCAATCAAGGGTCTATTTTTCACCGCAACCTGCCTGCTGAATTGAAGTAGTAGGTGAGACGGTTTTTGAGTGGAAGGATGAACGATGAACGATGATCTGGCAGGTAAGGTGGCATTGGTGACGGGCGCATCGCGCGGGCTGGGCGCGGGGATCGCGCTGGGATTGGCCGCCCGGGGGGCGACGGTCGCGATCAACTATTTCGGAAGCGCGGCAAAGGCTGAAGAGTTGGTGCAGACGATTTTAAAATCCGGCGGGAAGGCCGCCGCATTTCAGGGGGATGTGCGCGATGAGAATGACGTCGCCCGGATCGTGGCTGAGATCGAGAAGGCTTTAGGCCCGATCGACATTCTGGTCTCTAACGCCACCGGCCCGCAGCCTATGATTAAGCTGGAAGATCTAACGTGGCAAGACTGCCTCGATCAGTTGCAGTTCTTCGTTAAAAGCCCGTTGATTCTCGCGAAGTCCGTGCTGCCGCATATGAAGAAACAGAAGTGGGGCCGAATCGTTCAGATCGGTTCCGAAGTGTTTGAAAAAGGAGTGCCCGAGTTCTCCAATTACGTGTCGGCCAAGGGCGCTCAACTGGGATTGACCCGGTCGTGGGCGTTGGAACTGGCCCCGCTTGGAATCACCGTGAATCTCGTCGCACCCGGTTGGATCCCCACCGAGCGTCATGCCGACGACTCGCAGACGTTGAAGGATGAATACGCGGCGGGTGTGCCGATGAAACACATGGGCGAGCCGGCTGACATCGCCGGTGCCGTCGCCTTTTTAGCCTCCGACGCGGCGAAGTTCATCACCGGGCAGAAGATCTCCGTCAATGGCGGCAACACGCTGTTTTGAAGAGGTGGCATGGGCGTCCCGCCCATGCTTTTGGAATGTGAGTTTCTGGTTTTTTTAGCGGCTGTGCCGAAGGCGCGCGTTTTTCGGAATGACAAAAAACGCGTGCCTTCGACGCAGCCGCTAAAAAAGTTCACGGAGTCTGACGCGCATGAGGTCGAATCTTACGATTTCCATCCTCAGCCTTTTAATTGCCATCGTTGCGCCGGCATCTCAGGCCGCCGCGCCGCAAGAAGCATCCGTTCAGTTTTTCGAATCCAAAATCCGCCCGATTCTTGCCGACCAATGTTATTCCTGTCACTCGTCTTCGGCGAAAAAACTGAAGGGGGAACTTTATCTGGACAATCGCGATGGCCTTTTGAAAGGCGGCGAGAGCGGCACATCGATCGTGCCGGGCCACCCCGAGCAAAGCCGGTTGATCGAAGCGGTCGAGTACAAAAATGTCGATCTGCAGATGCCGCCGAAAGATAAGTTGTCCGATGCTCAAATTTCCGATTTGACGGCTTGGGTGAAGATGGGTGCGCCATGGCCGCAGGAATCCGCAGTAACCGGAGGACCCGCCAAGGCGGGGTTCGATCTTCAAAAGCGCAAAGCCTCGCACTGGGCCTGGCAACCGATTCAAAACATCGCGCCGCCCGCCGTGAAAAATGGGGTCTGGGCGCGGGATGGGATCGACCGGTTCATTCTCGCCGCGTTGGAGGCCAAAGGGTTGTCGCCCGGCCCGGATGTGGATCGTCGGTCGCTGATTCGCCGGGCGTATTTTGATTTGATCGGCCTGCCGCCTTCGCCCTCTGAGGTCGACGCGTTCCTGACCGATGCCTCCGCCGATGCATTTGCAAAAGTGCTGGATCATCTGCTGGCCCGTCCGCAATTTGGTGAGCGGTGGGCGCGGCACTGGATGGACGTTGCGCGCTACGCCGAAAGCTACGGGCACGAGTTCGACTACGGGATAAACAACGCCTGGCAGTACCGCGATTATCTGATCCGCGCGTTCAACACCGATGTGCCTTACGATCGGTTCGTCACCGAACAGATCGCCGGGGATCTGGTTGCTGACCCTCGCATGAACCCGACCGGGCAATTCAATGAGTCGATCATCGGCACCGGTTTCTGGTGGCTTTGTGAGCAGGTGCATTCGCCGGTTGATGTGAAGCAGCATCAGGCGGATCGGATCGACAATCAGGTCGACACGATGGGCAAGGCATTCCTCGGCCTGACCTTTGGATGCGCCCGTTGCCACGATCATAAATTCGATGCGATTTCCGCGAAGGACGTTTATTCGCTGTGGGGATTCGTCGAAAGTTCACGGCGGCAGGATGCGATGCTCGATCCGAACGGTCGAATCCATGCCGGCGCGCTGGAGTTGAAGAAATCGCGTGAACAGGGGAACGGGATCCTGACGTCTGAATTATATTCGACCCGAGCGCTCACGGGTGAAACCGTCGCGCGTTATCTGCTCGCCAGCCGCGAAATGTCGGGGGGGAAAGCGTCTGCCGAGGCGGTCGCTCAAAAGTTTGACCTGGATGCCGTGCGGTTGAAACGGTGGGTCGAGGCGCTGTCTGAAGACTCAGTTCGAAATCCATCAAACCCGATGCACGCCTGGGACACATTGAATGGCGGAGGGTCATCCCCGTTTCAGGAGCGTCGCGAAAAGAGCCTGGTGAAATCGACAGAGGCGAAGCACATCGCCGAGGAGGCCATCTCTGAGACGGTGCTTTTCAAAGATTTCTCCGATGGGAATTTTAACGGCTGGTACGTCACCGGTGAAGCGTTTGGAGACTCGCCGCCCCGTTGCGGGGACTGGGATTCGACCTCCGCGTCACCGCAAATCGTCGAACGCGGCGCGGCTCACAGCGGCTTGCTGGGTGGAAGGCTCAAAGGCGTTTTGCGGTCGCCCGATTTTATTTTGCAGCACGACTCGATCCTGTATCGCGCAGCCGGCCATGGCGGGCAGGTTCGTCTGATCGTCGACGGATTCACGATGGATGTTTTTAACAAACTCTTATTCGCCGGGCACGAATTCAAGGTGGAACAGGATCACTTCGGTTGGATTCGGCAGACAAAGGATGTCGGTAGATATAAAGGCCATCGCGCCCACATCGAACTGATCGATGACGGCGATGGCTGGTTGGCGGTCGAGCAGATTCGCTTCGCGAATGAGACGGCGAATTTGCCGAAGCTCCCGAACGCGCTCGACACGGCGATCCTCGCGGATGCTCGAATCACGTCCATCGAATCCCTGGCGATGGCGTACGGGTTGCGCTGGAACGAAGCCATTGAAAGCTTCGGAAACAAGAGCTTGACCGAGGCACAGGCGGAATGGATGAACTGGATTTTCGCGCATCGACTGGTGGAATGGAATGCCGGATCGACTACCGGGCCGCTGGCGACCCTCGCACAAACCATGGCGCTGATCGATCGCAATCTTCCCGAACCCATGCGCGTGATCGCGATGGCGGATGGGGACGGCGTGGACGAGCACGTCTACATCCGAGGCAGTCATAAAATCCCCGGCGAGGTCGCGCCGCGGCAATTCATCGAAGCCATCGCCGGCCCCAATCAACCCGATGTCGGCAAACATTCGGGACGGCTGGAACTGGCCCGGCGAATGACCGATGCATCCGATCCACTGTTGCCGCGCGTGATGGTGAATCGACTATGGCATCACCTGTTTGGCCGGGGAATCGTGGCATCGACGGATAATTTCGGTGTGCTCGGTTCGACGCCTACTCATCCCGAACTGCTCGACTTTTTAAGTACACGATTCGTGCGGGAAGGTTGGTCGATCAAACGCGCCCTACGCCAGATGATGCTCTCCCGCACGTATCAGATGGCCGGCAGTGCGAGCGATGCAAAGGCCGAAGAATCCGATCCGCAAAACCTGTTGCTCCATCGGGCCAATGCCCGGCGACTGGAGGGAGAGGCGATCCGCGATCAGATTCTGTCGATCTCCGGCCGGTTGGATTCGACTCTGTACGGCCCGCCGGTGGATGTGCATTTGACGGCGTTCATGGGAGGTCGCGGCAGGCCGGGCAAAGATGGCCCGCTCGACGGGGCCGGACGGCGGAGCATTTATACAACGGTTCGCCGTAATTTCCTGCCGCCCATGATGCTGGCTTTCGACACACCGATTCCGTTTAGCTGCATGGGGAGAAGAAGTGTCTCCAATGTGCCGGCGCAGGCATTGATCTTGATGAACGATCCGTTTGTGATTCAACAGGCCGAGTTATGGGCAAAGAATGCGTTGGCGGAAAAAGAGCTTTCGCCTGAGCAGCGGATTGCCCGGATGTATCTGACGGCTTTCGCAAGACCGCCGCGCGATGCGGAAATTCTCGCGGGGATGAAGTTTCTTGCAACGCAAAGTGAATCGCTGGGCCTCCCTTTGGACCCGCGAAAAAATGATCCGCGCGTGTGGACCGATTATGCCCATGTGCTGATGAATCTGAAGGAATTTGTTTTCCTGAATTGATGCTTTGTAGCACATGCTACTGGTCTGCGAGTGCGAATGGTGTGGCACCCGTTCGACTCACGCCATTAGTGCAGGCGGACTACTATGATGCTAAGGACACTCGATGCATTGCCGACAATTCACCCCGGCCGCTCTCACCCGTCGTCAGATGCTTTCGCGATGCGCCGGTGGTTTCGGCGCGATCGCGCTGACGGCGTTGCTCGGGGATCACGCGTTTGGGGGCGAGTTGACTTCTGCCGTCAATCCGATGACGCCCCATCCATCCCATTTCACGGCCAAGTGCCGCAACATCATCTTCCTCTACATGGACGGTGGCCCGGCTCAAATGGATACCTTCGATCCCAAGCCGATCCTGACCCGCGATCATGGTCAGCCGTTCAAAATGAAGATGGAGCCGACGCAGTTCAACAACAACGGCCTGACACTCGGCAGCCCCTGGAAATTCAAGCCCGGCGGCAAAAGCGGCATGCCGGTGAGCGACCTGTTTCCGTACGTTCGCGAATGCGTTGACGATCTGGCGGTCATCCGGTCGATGACCAGCAATTTTTCCGAGCACACCGGCGCCAACTATTTTCTCCACACCGGCAGCGGTCAGCAGGGACGGCCCAGCATGGGTGCCTGGACCTGCTACGGACTCGGCAGCGAGAATCAAAATCTTCCAGGCTTCATCGTGCTGAACGGCGGCCTCACTCCGCCGGGCGGACTGGATAATTTCAACAGCGGTTTTCTCCCGGCGTCGTACCAGGGATCGGTTTTTCAAGCGGGCCGTGAACCCGTGGCGAACATTCGGCACACCGAAGCGACGGCCCAACTGCAGCGCAACAAGCTGGACCTCATGCGGCAACTCGATGGCGACCTGCTCGACCGCATCGGCCATGCCGACGCCATCGAGTCGGCGGTTTCCAATTACGAACTGGCGTACCGGATGCAAACGGCGGTGCCGGATGTGATGGACGTGGCCGGTGAATCGGCGGCGACGCGCGAACTGTACGGTTTGAATGCCGCGTTTAAGCAAACGCAAACCTTCGGCTCGCAATGCCTGATTGCCCGCCGCCTGATCGAGCGCGGCGTGCGGTTTATCGAACTCACCTGCCCGACGATCGCCGGGAACGATCGATGGGATCAGCACAGCGGTTTAAGAAAAGGCCACGAGGACAACGCCCGAGCCGTCGATCAACCGATCGCGGGCCTCCTGCGGGATTTAAAATCGCGGGGATTGTTGGACAGCACGCTTGTCGTATGGAGCGGTGAGTTTGGCCGCACGCCGTTCGCGCAGGGAACCGACGGTCGCGATCACAACCCGTTTGGATTCTCGATGTGGCTGGCCGGCGGGGGGATCAAAGGCGGCACGGTCTATGGCGCAACCGACGAGTACGGCTACAAAGCCGTCGAAAACAAAGTCCAGATTCACGACCTGCATGCCACCATGCTGCATCTATTGGGCATGGATCATAAAAAAGTCACCTTCCGCTGGGGAGGTCGAGACATGCGGTTGACCGATGTGCATGGGGAATTGATTCAGGGAATTTTGGTTTGATTCTCTCCGCGAAAAGGCGGCGTATTTCGATTTGGTGCGAGTTCTATTTCGCCTCGAACGCGGTCATCACTCGGCCACGATCAACTCGCACCCCGCCCGCCTCACCTCGTCGCAATGTTCCGCCGACAATCCCGCATCGGTGACCACCACATCCATCTCCTCAAGCTGACATAGCTTCGCCAGGGCCTGCTGCCCAAATTTTCCGGAGTCGGCCAGCAGCACGACCCGCTGGGATTGCTGCATCATGCGCCGCTCTGTCTGTACCAGCAGGAGGTTCTGATTGTACAGTGCGCCTTCGTGAATGCCTGCCACGCTGAGGAACATGGTGCGGGTGTGGATGGTGGCGAGCATGTTCTCCGCCATCGGGCCGAGCAGCACGCCGTAGCGGGGGTACATCAAACCGCCGGCGAGGATCAGCTCGACGTTTTCATCGTTGAGGAAAAGATTGGCGATCGGCAGCGAGTTGGTGACGAGCTGCATCGGTTGGCCCAGGAGTTCCTGGGCGAGATAGAAGGTGGTGGTGCCGCCGTCGATCAGGACGGTGTCGCCGCGCTGCACGAGACCGCGCGCGGCTTTGGCGATCTGGCGTTTGGCATCGAGTTGGTAGCCCATCCGTTGGTCGAAGGCATAGGGTCGCGTGCCGCTGTTCACCGTCTCACCGACCCAGATCACCCCGCCGTGGGTGCGGCGAACGAGGCCGGATTGCTCGAGCGATTCCACATCGCGGCGGACGGTGGACTGAGACACCTGCAACTCGGCGGCGAGGGTGTCCAGGTCGCTCATGCCCCGCCGGGAGAGGAGTTCTTTCAGCCGGGTTTGACGTTCGGGGATGAGCATGATGTCAGTTGCCAGTTGCCAGTGGTCAGTTGCCAGTTGCCAGTGAAGAAAGGGATTTGCATTTACTGGCAAATGGCAACTCACAACTGGCAACTTCTTGAAATTTCTGCAATCGAGACGGCTAAATAATTTTCGCGATGTCGGATTTGATCCTCTGCCGCGAGTAGACGACTTTCTCCGCCGCCGTCATCTTCTTGAAATCAGGTTTGTCGAGAACCGCCGGTTTCATCGGTGCCGCAGTGCCGCCGTAACTTGAAACGGTCGGCGTCAATTCCAGGTCGTCCTTCAGAGCGCGGTAGGGGGGAATCTTCAATTTGCCAAGATCGCCGTGATACGCTTTCACGGCTTCGCTGGCCGTGATCTTCCCGTCGGCGATCGCGCGAAGGCAGGTGACGAACGAAAGCTGATGCTCGCTGTTGTTGATCTTGCGGCCAAACAAACCGGCCCGCGCCCCGTGCCTCTTCGCATCCTCCAACAATTTGAATGCATCGTGCGTCGTACCGCTGGACCCGCCGAGGATGCCGACGACCAGTGAAGGATCGTAGCTGACCAGATCCTCCATGGCTTTCGGGCCGTGATAGACGATTTTCAAAAATACCGGCCTGCCTGCGCGCGGTACACCGGCTAATGTGCGGACGATCAAATCGTTGGTGAACCGGCCCAGGTCGGCGGGACACGCCGAACCGCAGGCGTTGGGATCGAAGACTTCCAGAAAATGCCGGAACCCCTTGATTTCCGCCTCTATCCGAAACTGCTTGTAGGCGTCGAGCGTGACGTAATCGAACGCGAGATTATTGTTCGGCGTGATGGAATAGAGGCCAAGGTCCGCGCCAAGTCGCCGCTCATTCTCCGCCGGATTCACCTTGCCGCTCTGCAACTGTTCAATCGTCGCGGTGCGAAAGGGGCGGGAGGGTTCGGCGGCGTAGGTGCCGCCGGTCATCAGGTGGATATCGGTGGTGTCATTCGCCCGGACGGCGGGAGTGACGGGCGAATTCTCGAATAGTTTTTCCGTGATCGTCAGCAGTTCGCTGGTGCTGGCGGACATGAGAAGAATGTCGACCAGTCCCTGCTTCAAAACCGCCCGCATCTGATCGCGGTAGTCGGCGAGAGAACGGATTTTGCCGGTGACGGCGTCCCTGCCGGTCGCCGCGAGACCGGCGGCCATGTCGGCGTCTTTGGCGTCGGCGAGGATGAAATCGGTGGCGCTGCCGGGATTGGCGCGGAGGTTCACAAGTTTTTGATCGAGGGATTTCATGAAGGATTGTTCAACCTGCCGCGATTGAATCAGTGGAAGGTGACCAATCCGCTAATTTGAGGACTTTTGAAATTCAAGTCGCTTGTCGTTCACCTTGTCGGCGATCGCTTTGATCGCTTCCAGCACCTTGGTCATGCCTTTCTCGTTATCATCCGCAGAAACCTCGATGACCGCGCTGATTCGCTCGCCCACCTGCCTACGTCCTTCCTCGGTGATGACGCTCTTCGCATCATTATCGGTTTCCACGATATATTGCTGGCCGTTGTTATACTGCTTGACTACGATGCGCATAAAATGCTCCTAGCGTGTCGGGCGAAATTTAGTTATTTTCTGCGCGAAATTGCAAATCCAGACCTCTTCTTCTTCAGCCGCAATTTTATCAGCGATCTCGCGGCCGAACTCCCGAATGCGGCCAATCAATTGGCTTTCATCAGTCTCGAGCGCATGTGCGAGGAGAAGCCGAATGACCAGCGACCGCTCCTCCCAGGGTTTGCCGGCAGGACCGCGGAAGAATCCATCGACTTCGTAAATCGAAAATCCGTCGAGACGCAACAGAAGCGCCGCCCCGTCCGTAATGCTCGCTCTGAGGAAGTTATAGAGTTCGGAGAGATGCTGTAATCGCTTGGGTAGGTATATCTCCACACAATCGATGCTTGACGACTCTTCGAGAGCTTTTTCAACAATTGCCAATTCGGGCATACTGATTCCATTTCAACGCGGTCTGCTCAGACGTTTCACGCAACGCCAGGCTGCTAAACAAGTATACGCTTCACTTGATCTGTGCGTAAGTCGCGTCCAACTGCTTCGCGCCGTTGACAATTCCGCTCACCTCGCGTGG
>JANXVV010000326.1 GCA_025351525.1 Humisphaera sp.
CGAAGTACGTGCAAATCGCGGTCATTTGCACGCGGTAGCGTGCCCAGCGTCGCGTGTGTGCGGTACGCCGCACATGACGACTCGGAGTACCGCGACCTGTGGCACCCCGCACCGTTGAAAACCGGGAAGTTATTTGCGACCCGTTCCTAAGTTGACGTTTTCACAGAGCTTTTCCTGCCCGTGTTCATCAATGATCGCTTCAACCGTTCGCAGCATGATGCGTAATCCGTTTCAAGTCCGATTTTTCCACAGTGCGGGCCGAACAAAACTTTACAGTCCGTGACAATTAGATGGCTATCGCAAATTGTTCGACTGTCAGGCCTGCCGCGCGTATCAAACTCCGCAGCGTGCCTTTCGCGACTTCTCTGTGATCGGGCACTGACAGGCTCGCCATCGCACCCGGCTTGGTAAGCACCATATGGCTCGCCGACTGCCGGACAAACTGCCAACCAAATTTTTCAAAAACGCGTACGACTTCGCGACCGCTCAAAACTGGCAACCGCGAGCCCATCAGGCGGTTACCTCAACTTGCCGCGTCTCAACGGTCAGCGGCATGCCCTGCTCCGCACGCACTTGAAGGCACACGCGAATGGCGTCTTCAATGTTCGTCAATGCTTCTTCTCGTGTCTGGCCTTGGCTTACGCAGCCCGGAATCGCCGGGCATTCAATCACCCAGACGCCGTCTTCATCGCGATCAAGAGTTACAGCGAATTTCATCTAAGCTCCGCAGGTTAGATAATGGTCCGCGATGCGAACCCTATAAAACTTACCCGCCAATGATTACGAAAAGCGCCGCAATGCCTGCAACAAAGATCAACAGCAATACAATTAAACTTTTAACATTGCGCCCGGCGTTAAGGTCCAAGCCAAAGCTCTTCTGCACGGTTCGAGGCACGTTCGGCACGGGGGCAGCATAGTCCAGCTTTAGCGAGTCTTTCGCCAAGAGATCTCCTTTACATCATATCCATCCCACCCATGCCGCCCATGCCACCGCCACCCATTCCGCCATGGTCATGGTGATCGCCGCCGGCCTCTTCCTTCTCCTTCGGCTTGTCCACGATGATGCAATCCGTCGTCAGCAACAAAATCGCCACCTCGGCGGCGTTCTGCAAAGCAGTGCGCTCCACCTTCGTCGGCGTCAGGATGCCGGCTTTCAGCATGTCCACATATTCGCCGGTCAGGGCGTTGTAGCCTTCGTTGTCCTTCGCTTCCATCACATGGCGGACGACGACCGAACCGCTGACGCCGGCGTTTTCGGCGATCTGTTTAAGAGGGGCGGTGCAGGCGTTGCGGACGATCTTCACACCGGCGGCTTCGTCGCCTTCGAGCTTAAGGTTCGATCCGCCGTTGAGGGCTTTGAGGGCGCGGATGAGTGCGACGCCGCCACCGGCGACGACGCCTTCCGACACAGCCGCGCGGGTCGCGTGCAGGGCATCTTCAATGCGCGACTTTTTCTCTTTCAGTTCGGCTTCAGTCGCGGCACCGACGTTGATCTGGGCCACGCCGCCGGCGAGTTTCGCTAGGCGTTCCTGCAGCTTCTCGCGATCGTAATCGCTGGTCGTTCCTTCAATCTCACGGCGAATGGCGGCAATACGGCCCTGGATCGCGGCACTGTCGCCGGCACCTTCGAGAATCGTAGTGTTGTCGTTATCGATGCGGATATGTTTGGCTTGGCCGAGTTGGCTGATTTCGATCTTATCGAGTTCGATGCCCAGATCCTTCATGATCGCTTCGCCGCCGGTGAGAATGGCAATGTCTTCGAGCATCGCCTTGCGACGATCGCCGTAGCCGGGTGCTTTGACGGCGGCGACATTCAGGATCCCGCGCAGTTTGTTGACGACAAGTGTCGCGAGGGCTTCGCCTTCGATGTCCTCGGCAATGATGAACAACGGCTTCTTCGACTTCTGAATCTTCTCCAGCAGCGGTATGAGCTTGGCGGCGGAACTGATTTTGTCCTCGAACACCAGCACAAACGCCTTGTCCAACTCAACCGTCATCGTATCCGGATTGGTGACGAAGTTCGGCGACAGGAACCCGCGATCGAACTGCATGCCTTCGACGACATCCACGTAGGTTTCGAGGCCCTTGCCCTCTTCAACGGTGATGACGCCGTCTTTACCGACTTTTTCCATGGCGTTGGCCATGATTTCACCGATTTCGCGGTCGTTGTTGGCGGAGATGCTGGCGACATTGGCGATGTCGACCTTGCCGGAGATCGGCTTGGATTGTTTTTTCAGCGCATCGCTGACGGCGGTGACGGCCTTGCGGATGCCGCGGGCCAAAGCCATTGCATCGGCACCGGCGGTCAGGTTGCGGTAGCCTTCGCGGAAGATCGCCTCGGCCAAAACCGTGGCGGTCGTGGTGCCGTCACCGGCGACGTCACTGGTCTTGCTGGCGGCCTCTTTCACGAGCTTGGCACCGATGTTCTCAAACTTGTCTTTCAGCTCGATTTCCTCAGCGACGGTCACGCCATCCTTGGTGACGGTGGGCGCGCCCCAGCCTTTGTCGATGACGGCATTGCGGCCACGCGGCCCGAGGGTCGTCTTCACGGCCCGGGCGAGCTTCGTCACCCCATCCAAAAGCGACTTGCGGGCTTCAGCATCAAACGTCAACAACTTTGCGGCCATCGGGTTCTCCTTCAATAATGGGCGATGATTTTGATCAGCACTCGCCAAGTGACGAACGCTCAAACAAACAGGCCATCGTGTCGCTCTGAGTCGACACCTGTGGCGCGGAGGGGTAATAACAAAGCGAATGCCGGATGCACTGATTTGCGCGGTCTGATATAAGCCTCTTAAAAAAATGGACTTGCGTAATCCGAAGGCGATTTTACTGCAGGCCGTTTTCACCCGTTGACTGTCAGGGTGGCAGATACCGCAGGACGGCGGGAGCCTCTGTTTGCCATAGTGGCAGGGAAATTCACGCGGTCGCGAAACTTTTGTCCGCCCCCCTATAATGAACCGCATCAGGGGTTTACCACACTTTCGCAGATGCGGATTTCCGACAAGCATTTGAGTTGAGCCTGCGAATTTTTGGAGTACGCATGCAAAAGTAGTTCATTTTAGTTCAGTTATGTTCAGTGATGTTCAGTGATGTTGCGAAAGATGAGTTAGCGGCCCGCGCGACCACGGCATCGGTCAATTCCTGGAACCTTCGGCATGATTGAATTTCCCTGTCATTGTGGATATCGCTTTTCAGTCCCCGAAGAGTTGGCGGGCGGTTCGCTGCAATGCCCGCAATGTCATTGGCTCAATGAAATCCCCACGCTCGGCGATTTGGCGTCGATCCTTCCCGATGGAACTTACATCATGGATCGTCCGGACCCGGTGCCATCCGAAAGTTTTGGCGAAAAGCTTCGGGCCTTCAGCCGTTCGACGCACGATGAGTTGGGCGAGCCGATCGACCTCCGCCCGACGATGCGGGATATTCGCCGTGTGGGAGTGGGCGTGACCGAGCCCCCGCCGTTGGAACACCCTCTTCAGATGTCGCCGAAGTACGATCCGGAAACCGGCGAGCTGATTCGGCCATTAAATGTGACGCTCCGCGAAGAAGATGCCCTCGGGGCGATCCCCGTCGCTAAAGCCGCGCTCAGTTATGCGTTGCCCGGGCTGCATCATCGCGTCAATCCGGCTCGCGTTTATCTGGAACTCTTCCGCCCCGCCAACGCCATCGTCATGTCGTTCATCTTCCTGTTTCATCTGATGATTCAGGCGGTAATGCTCGTCATCTCGGTGATCGTCCCCCTGTTCGGCCTGGCGTTTCTCGTAGTTGCGGTCATCGGCCATTATGGATGCGTGGTTGAAGAGGTGGGACGAGAGGAGCGCGATGAAATGCCGCGGCCTCTTCGCGATTTAAATCTCGGTGAGGATATCTGGTTTCCCTTTTGCAACGTGATGGCCGGAATGATGCTGTGCTACTTCCCGGCATTGTTCGCAATGGCGCAGATGCCGCCCGGTTCACCGCATCGCCTGTTCGTCGCCGCATCGCTTTTGATGCTGGGGACGATCCTTATCCCGGCGATTCTACTGACGCTGCTGACCGGCGGCACGTTTTACAATCTCCGACCCGATCGCGTGCTCGGCATCATCGGCATTGCAGGTTGGAGCTATATCTTTTTAGTGATCGGTTGGGTGATCGCCATCGCGATTTACGTGGCCGGAATCATCGGGTTGAATTATGTAGTGCTAGTCGGATGGATCACCAAATCAGCCGTCGTGCCGAAATTCTATTGGGTCGGCACTTTGCTTCTTCTCATGGGCGGCATCTATCTGATGCACGCCTTTTGCTGGCAACTGGGTCTGCTCTATCGCGCGAAGCACGCGCAGTTTTCATGGGTCTATCAGAAACACATACGCCGGGAAAAACGAGAGAAGGCCGCATGATCCCGCTTCAAGTTCTCCCCGATCGACGGCTCGATGAATGGGTGGATCCGTTTCGTTCCGGACCGCTGCGCGGTGTGTCACTTGAAACCGTTCAGGTCAACATCGGCCTTCGCTGCAACCTCGCCTGTCATCACTGCCATGTGGAATCCGGACCCTCGCGGACGGAGGAAATGTCGTGGGAGACAATGCGGGCGGTGCTGCGAACCATCGAGACGATTCAACCCCGCACGCTCGACATCACTGGTGGCGCGCCGGAGATGCACCCCCGGTTTCGCGAGTTTGTCCGCGAGGCAAAATCCCTTGGCGTCCGTGTGATCGTCCGGACAAACCTGACCATTTTGCTGCAAGATCGCTATGCAGATTGCAACTGTTTACCGTCCTGCTATTCCGAAGTTGACGTGAGCAGGTCCATCGAGGTTCCGACCAGGTGGGACTGAACCGGATTCTCGAGGGTATCGAGCAAATGGCGGCCCTGTTGACGGGCCGTTCGCAGGATGCTCGTGATCACCGCCGACGCCGTCGCGGTCGAGTGGCCGCGATGACCGCCGCTGATTTTGCGGATCACCACGGCCGGTCGGATGGCGCGTTCGGCGGCGTTGTTTTCGCCGGGAAGATCCTTTTCCAGCAGGCACGGCGTCAGGTGCGAAGCATGTTTTCGGATCCGTTTGGCCAGGCGGTTGATGTCCCGGTCCTCCGACAGCGTCCGGCCCAGTGCCGCCAGGCGATCCTCCAGGCGGCAGACCCGCCGCGTGTACGTCGCGTCATCCATCCGGTCCCACCGCTTCTTGAGTCCCAGCATGTCCCGGATCAGCCGCTTGAGGCGCGTGGCGAACAAACTGTCGGCGAAGAAGGGGTTTTTCTCCGCCGTCTGGCGGATCTCGCGCAGCAGATGCACCAGCGTGAACCGCGGGGAAGTCAAAACCCACAGCCAATGGTTCTTGCCATCGACCCGCGCTCCGGTCTCGTCGGCATGGACGAACTTGGCCTGCCGCAATTGCTGTTTGATTTGCCGGTATGGCTCGTCGAGCCATTGGCT
>JANXVV010000261.1 GCA_025351525.1 Humisphaera sp.
GGGTCTGACCGTTCAAACCACCGTGTCCCGTAAGGATCAGCGCGCGGCCACTGTCGGCCTGGGCCATGGTCGTGGCGTTGGTGAGATCCCAGCGGAGTTGATCGATGAGCCCCACGCCGCGCGGCTGGGATTCATCGGCGGTCACCCGCGCGCGATCGCGACCGATGGCGGTGGTCATCAACAACACGCCGCCCATCAGCAGGCCGGCGAGAATGGTCGCCAGAAGCATCTCGACCAATGTGAAACCGCGATGATTCATGGAACTTTCGATGCGATTGGGTACGCGGGCAGGGCGATCGCAATTGGCTTTCCGGTCCCCTCCCCCCATGTACTCATGGGGGGAGGGTTAGGGTGAGGGGTCTTTCTTTGTCGCGAGAAGATGATGCATTTCTCGACTCGGAGGAAGAAAAATGCAAGACCCCTCACCCTAACCCTCCCCCCGGATTACCGGGGGGAGGGAACCGGAAATTTCAAATGCGAAGGTTCTGGTCATGCGAAACCTCTCAATAAATTAAGCACATAGTACCAATTCCACCACCTCCGCCGGGCAGAACAATCTTAGCGACACGCCGGTAAAACCGAATCCATTGTTGACGGCGTACCACGTTTGACCGACGCGGTGAATCCCTTTGCTCAACCGTCGCGGCATGCCATCGTGAGTGAGTCCCGGCCAACCGTTCGGCAGGCAAATCTGCCCACCGTGCGTATGGCCGCAGAGATAGAGGTCGGGATCGAGGGGAAGTGCGGCACCCAATAAATCCGGGTAATGACTCAAAATAATTCGCGGCACTCCTACTTCTCGCGGGGGCAGACCTGCGAGAAAATCCGGGTCCAAATCATGCCTTGCCTGACCGGGGAAACCGATCAGCTCCACCGGCGCACCGGGAATTTGGACGACAACGCGTTGGTGGTTGATGAAGTGGATTCCGGTATCGAGCAGGTAGGGAAACAGGACATCCGGATCGTGATTGCCGAAGATCGCGTAGATGCCGTGTCGAGCGTTCAGCCCGGTCAGAAAGCGCAGCACCGTCGGCAGGGCGGCACGGTGGTCATAGCGATCCTCGACAAAATCACCGGTGAATAAAATCAGATCGGGGGGGTCACTTTGTACTTTCGCCAGAAATTCGTCATAGGGTTTGCCCCATTTTGGACCCAGATGCAGGTCGGACAGATGCAGGATTCGCAATCCGTGCAACGGTGGCGGCAAGTTGCGTACAGGCAAGGCGGCCCGGGTCCACACCATGTGTTTAGGCATGCCCCATTGAATCCACGGCCCTTTGCGGTTCCGCGAAATCTCCAACCCTGGGGCCGAGTAGTCGACCAGGGTTGCGAGGGATGGGACTTGGATGCTGAACCACTGTTTTTTCCGCATAATGCCGCTAAGTCATTATTGAGCCGATTTGCTTGCAAGGCCACTAAAGATCGGAACCGCAAAAACTTCCGCATGTGGATCAGGTGCCACAGGTCGCGGTACTCCGAGACCTGTGCTTGCCTAGCCGAAAGACACATGTCTTGGAGTACCGCGACCTGTGGCACCCACGCGTCTGATATCCTGGAAGTTATTGTCGACCAGTTTCTAAACAAATGCGCCTGTCACCAACCGCCGATTAAACTTGCGAGTCTTGGCGCACTTCGTATAATCCAACGGCGGACGGTATCGCTGAATCATCGGTAAAAGTCACGCGTGTCGCCTCACCCTCGAGCGTTTCCATGCAGCCTTCATCCCCTCGAAATTCGATTGCCTTGGCTCTGTGGGCTAATGCAATCCTTGTCGGCGGCATTTTGATCGCGATGCTTTCGCGGGGGAATGTCCCTTCGTTGATGCCGACGGCGTTCGGGCAGAATCAGGGCGCGATCGCTGGCGGGGCGGGTGTTTTTGTGATGCCCTGTCAGTTGGCGGACAAGCAGTGGGGATGTTATTTGCTGGATGTCGATGCCCGGACACTGGTCGCTTATCAATACACGCCGGGAGATCGAAAGCTTCAATTTGTCGCCGCCCGCTCATATGATGCCGATCGCAAACTGCACGACATGAGCACCTGGCCGCCGACCGAGGAAATTCGCAAGTTGGTTGAGAAGGAAAAACAGGGTTTCCGGAATCGCGAAGAGAATGTTCCACCGTTGAATCCGGAAGCCCCGAAACCGTAGAGCTTCTCGAAAAGTTTATTCGGCAGAGGTCCACTTAGGAGTCCACACCATGATGGCCAAAATGTTCTACACGTTGGAAGAGACCAAGGCCTCGCTCGGAAAAAACGAGGAGGAAGTTCGTCAGTTCGCCCGTGAAGGGCGATTGCGTGAATTTCGCGATGGTCCGCGTCTGATGTTCAAAGCCGATCAGGTCGACCAATTGAAGGGCGATCTGGCCAGCGGTGGCGGTCGCGGGGACATGGGTGGTTCGGACAGCGGTGCGGCCATCGGCATGCAGGATATCGGGGCCAGCGGCAGCGGGGTGATCTCGCTGGCGGACACGGATTTTGGCCGATCTCCGGGCGGGGGGATGGTGAAGGAAGATACTGCACTTGCAGCGGATCTGGGCCTTTCCGGATCGCTTGGCGGGGTGCCTTCCCCCAGCCGTTCCAATTCCGGCAGCGCCTCGGGGTCGCGCTCCGGGGGCATCACCGTTTTCGACGTGGATGATGTACACAAGGCCGACCCGATGGCTCAAACCGCCATCGGTTCGGGCATTCAGGACCAGGTCAATCTCGAAGGCGTCGGTTCCGGTTCCGGCCTGCTCGATCTGACCCGCGAGAGCGATGACACCAGTCTGGGTGCCGAACTGCTCGATGAGATGGGGCCCTCCGGCACCACCTCGGGCGCAACGCTTCGACGTCCGGCGCAATCCGATAGCGGTATGGGCATGGATCAACTCGCCCCCAGCGGCGCGGTCAATCGCTCGCGTCTGGCGGCCCCAATCTATGTCGAAGCGCATGATCCCATGGCCGGCGGATTTGGCGGATTGGCGCTGTTCGGCGCGCTCGTCGTCCTGTTCGGTGGATTCGTCGTCGCCAATGCCGTGCTGGGTGTGCATCCCGATTCCGTCAATGAACTAACCCACGGGGCCAGCCCCAAAGGCGTGCTGTATCTCGGCGGCGCGGTGGTCGGCGCGGTCGTGTTTTTCGCGGTCGGTTGGATCGTCGGAAAAAGCACGAGCCGGTGAGTTGGCTATTGAAGCAGGTGGCATGGGCGAGACGCCCATGCCACCTGCTTTTTTGATTTTCGCGCAAAATTTTCCCGATTTATTAAAGTTTTCCCCCTCTTCCGCTTGCAATTCATCCCCGAGATCGTAACACTATGCTCCCATCGCGGCCCGTCGGGCTTTTCTGGATTGGGTC
>JANXVV010000334.1 GCA_025351525.1 Humisphaera sp.
TGCCACCAGTTTTTCAAAAGACCCAAATCAAATCTTTCGTCGTATATGCCCGCCGACACGGGCTGGAAGCCCGTGACACAAGGATGGCTTCAGATACGGGAGCGACATCACCGGTCATACTTCAGTCTGCGTCAAAGTAGATATTCATCGCCAGCCGCACTTCGACCTGCCCGAGTTTGGGGTCTTTGGTCTTGATGCTCAGGGTTCGCACGCGGGTCAACCGTTGCATGGCTTCCGCTTGCTGGAGAAACTTGAAGACGTTCAAAAAATCCCCTTCAAACGTCAGCATCATTTTTTGCTCGGAAAGATGATCCACCTTCGTCACCGCCCCGGGTTGGCAGTCGAACTTGCGAACGGCGGATTGCTGACTGACTTGACCCATATCCTTGATGAACGCCGGGAGATCCGCGTGCCGGGGCAGCGTGCGGCTCGTCGGTTGCAGGCGGGTGGCCAGGCGATCCACTTCATACTGAAGCGCCGGCAGGTTTTTCGTGCGCGACTCCATCGCGTCCAACTCCATCCGCCGATTTAAGATCTGGGATTTTAAACTTCGGAGATGGGCGGAGGCGGGCCGTAGCCAGGCAACGTAGCACCCTGCGATTAGGAAAAGAAGAAGCCCATCAATTGCCCTGCGAGCAACGACTTGCCGCCTATTCAGTTGATTGGGGGAATGCGTCACTGAGAATCAGATCGGCGGGTTGAGGTTCATGCTGAAGGAAACTTCGAACGAACGCAGGACGTGCCCGTTCTCCGTAAACTCCTTCACATACCCGGCGGTGACCTGCTCGAACAGCGGAAGCTCTCCGAGCCGGATCATGAAATTAGCCAAATCCGCATCGGTGGGTGCGACCCCCTGCAGCCGAACGCGCAGGCGATGACCGGCGGGTTTGGCGGTTTCATCGGCGTCGATCTGCAACCCCACCAGCGAGACTTCCGCCGGCATGGCGGTGTCCAGCGCGCGGATCAACCGCGCGGCTTCCACTTGCAGACCGAGTTTGCCCATCAACCGCTCTTGCGCCAGCCAATGCTTCTGGCGATCGGTGAGCTCATCCATCGCTTTCAAACGCGATTTGCCTTCGATCAAGCCAGTTTGAAGCGATGCCAGGCTCGCCTTGGCGGATTCGGCGCGATGGTGAATCAGCAGCATGCCCAGGAAGATTCCGAGCGCGATGCCAGCCGTCGCCCCGCTTTGCCAGAGGACGATCCGGCGATGCCGAACCGATTGCTTATACCAGCCGGGCAGAAAATCCAATTCACGCACGATTCACCTCCAGAACCACCTGATTGCGGTAAGCCGACGCAGAGCGGGCGGCGGCACCATCGACATTGCCGGCGGTGGATTGAAGGATATTGGCAGTAGAGCGCAATGTGCCGGAAAGGTCGGGAATGCCGGCGGTTTCCGGGGCCAGTTCCAACTTCGGTGCTTGTGGATCGCGCGGTTTTCCATCGCGCGGGCCGAATGTTCCCTGCACGCACTTAAGCGCAAGTCCCACCGCCAATCCCCATTCCGCAAGCGGCCCGGTGGGATCGGCGGACTTCATGCGGCTGGTGTCGAAACTCAACAGCGGTTTCGCCACCTCGGCGGGAATGGCCAGCATTTTATCGAGCGTCGCCAAAAGTTGCGGGTCGGTGGCTTCCCCGCCAATCAGCCGTAGTCGGGTCGGTCGCTGCCCTCGGAAGGTGACGGAAAAATAGCGCAGGCAGCGGGAGATTTCCCGCGCCAGATCTTCCATCACGCCGCGCGTGGCATCGTGGGCCGCCCGGCGAACGTGGTCTTTTTCGTCGGGCGCGGAATCGGTTGCGCCATCCTCGGTCGTCTCGCAAAGCCGACGGCGCAGCGACTGCGATTCTTCCACCGTAATGCCGAGACTGCGGCTAACCGCCTCCTGGAAATGTCTTCCACCGATCTCGATCGATTTGATAAAGCAAACTTCCCGCCCCCGGCCAATCACGACCCGGCTGCCCTGCAGGCCGACATCGACCAGTACGTGAACCTCCAGCTCATCATCGCGCCGGCGGATGAAGCGGTCGATCGCGCGGTACATCGCACATGGCTCGATATCGAGCGCGGCCAGTTCCAACCCCGCAACGCCGATGGTTTCAATGAACGCCGTGATGTCCTGATGGCGAGCCGCGAGCAGAATTACCTCTTGGCGCGATTCAGTCCCCTGCCGTACTTCACCCACCGGCAGAAATTCAAGCTGTGCCTCAGCGGGATCGAACGAAAGAATATTTTTCGCTTCGGCGCGGACGGCTGCTTCAAGTGTATCCAACGGCACCATGGGCAGACGGAGATTGCGAATCTGCACGATCTCGCGCGGCAGCGTCGTCACAATGCGTCGCCCGCGAAACGGGTGCTGGCGAAACATTTGCCGAATGATCGTGGTAGCGATTGCGAGGCGGGTGTCCGGACTCACGCGAGCCTCAGCAGGCAGAGGTGCGCAGGCTGCCGCCGTGACGGACAGGGCGTCGCCGCAACGTTCCAATTGGATCATTTTCACGCTGTCGTGACCGATGTCCAAGCCGATCGGATGATATTTTAGTCGTTTCAATGCACGCTCATCGATCCCGTGTACGGCTCAACATACACCGTCAGCGTAAACGTCCCGCACTTGACCGGGATTGTGGCGGTGTTGACCAGCATGGCGGTAACGCCGGTCGAGGCATCGCAGGAATAAGGCTGCCCGAGCTCGTCAAAGGCTATACACGTTTTGCCGTCCACACTCGGCGTTTGTAGCAACACCGTCTGCATGGCCCCCGGCGTGGCCGCGCTGCCGAAGAGTGTGATATAGTTTAATAGCGACGTCGGGTTCTGCTCATACGTCAGTGTTCCGGTGTTCGGCGTGCAGGTGAGAATCGCATAGTTCTGACCTGCGGTGCTGATGTTCACGTATCGCTTGGCCTGGCTGAGAATCGCGCGGTTCTGGGCGTAGATCAGATCGGACACGACCGTGCGGGCCGCCGAAGCAACGTTCAGATCGTTGCGCGTGCCGAGGTTGGGCACAACGACCGCCGAGGCGATGCCGATGATGATGACCACGACCAGAATCTCGACGAGCGTGAAGCCCCGGCGTGTTCGATCAAGTTTGCGATGGCTGGTGAGTGGGATAGTCATAGGTGCCTTTTCAATTGCGCCATCAATCCTGTTTATCGACCAATTTTTCAATCGGCTGGTGGAGAATCTTCGAGCGATGCCGTCCATGAACAGGTCCAATACATTTGGCGGAAAGCAAAGCGAGATTCGATCGCAAAAATGATTTAGCCGGGTCGCTTGCGACGCGCGTCTGACGGCAATCGAGTCCGCTAGGCCGAAACATTCAGATGAACCACGAAGTCACGAAAACACGAAGAAATACAATGATTTGTGTATCGGTCATGCCTGCAACATGCGATCTGATTTTCTAAGAACATGTCCGGGTTCAACGTAGCATGGGCTACCAGCCCATGCTACGACAGTCTTCTTCGTGTTTTCGTGCATTCGTGGTGAATCATCCGGGTTTGACACGGGTCGCAAGCGACCCGGCTAAATAATTCGCCTCATTGCAGCCAAACGAAAATCCGGCGGCGGGTGACTAACCCGCCGCCGGATCTTTGAATCTCAACTCATCCGTTCATTACTGAACAACAAGCGTGGTTTCATTGAATCCACCGACCGTGGTCGCGGTCTGGTTGGTGGCGGTGATGATGCCGGCCTGTCCACCCGTGATCGAGTAGACCCAGCCGACGCTCGCACCGACCGCACCGGCAACCGTGCTGAAGCTGTTCAGCGGATTGATCGGGGTGCTTTCCAGGTAGGGACCGTACACGCCGGCGGCAGTGGTATCCACGGCACCGGTGATGTTGGTCTTGGCAGCCATCTGCGCCCACTGATTGGTCACCAGATCAGGCAGGATGTCATTGTGCTGCAATTTGAACAACTGGATCTGGCTGCGCAGAGTCTGCAATTGACCTTGCAGACTCGCCACGCGGGCGCTGGTGCTGGCATTGGTGAATTGCGGGATCACGATCGCGGCCAAGATGCCGAGGATGATCACGACGATCAAAATTTCAACGAGGGTAAAACCCGACTTGCGATTGCTATACGTTTTCATGTGCTCTCTCCTGTGAAGGGCCGCCTAAGGCCCGAAAACCAAAATCTCTGCTACAAGCCCGCGAACGCGCGGACAACATGTCTGACACTCAATTCAATTCGACAAAGCTTTCTCTCAGGTGGCGTCAGTCGCCGACCCGAACGTTGTCGACTTCCCCCGGACTCAGGCAAAACAGGGCCGTTGAACGATTCCGAGGCCCGATCCGCACTGTCCCTGCACGGCACCCACATTCGCCGCACGCTTTCAAAAACCGGTCACTCTCCTCCTTTCGTAGGCGATCCACCGGACCGCCGCGACAAGACTCGCGCCCCGCCGCGCCCTGCTTGACTGCTGATTCATCGGAATAGACGGCAAGGCACTTAAGGCCCGCACACCCATCCCCGTCAAACTTTCACGACCCTGGCCTACAACGCACGTGTCGTGATTTGACGATTCGATCCGACACTTCACATCGCGCGGATCGAACAGGGAGATGTACAATTCAATTGTTGAGGGGGCAAATGGTGGAAGAGGGTTCTGATACAGATGAAGAAAAATGCAAGATCGCCCATCTTAACACTAGGGCGCGACTTGTTGATTTGATGTCCGGGGGAGCCACGGAGAACACAGAGCCTCCATGCGCAGAAAAAGCCCGGCACTTTGACGCGCCGGGCTCAGACGATTTAATTGCAGATCGAAATACTCACCTACGAATGTGCAGATCCCAGCCGGAAGAAGCATATCCCGTATCCCAATGGCCCGGCACCACCTCGACGCGCTCCACACGGGTCTCATAATGCCCCGGGGTCACCATCTCCTGGCGATCCACCCGGCGATACCGCCCATCGCTCACCGGCACTTGCCGCTCGACCGTATCGTAATGCCCTTCCGTCACCAGAACGCGATGCTCGACCTTTTCATAATGCCCACGGCAGACCAGCACGCGCTCCGACTGCAAATAAGGTCGACCGCGATCGTAACAGGTGACATCGCGCGTCTCGAACCGATCCGGCACCCAGATGGTCTCACAAACGGTGCGATACACCGGTTCGCAATACACCCGGTCGATCTCGGTCCGATACACCGGCCGTTCGTACACCTGATCGCACACGTTGCGATACACCGGTTCCACCCACACCTGCGTCGCCCGATCTTCACAAACCCCCGGCACCCAACGTCGAGCCGGACGGTCGCTGCCAATGCGGATGTCCAGCCCAAAATGATCGTCATCGTGATGGCGATCGCCGGCCTGGGCCGACATCGGTGCCAGCGAGATCATTCCGGCGGCGGTCGCGGCCAACAGGGCCAGTTTACGGGTCATGGCGGTCTTGAGAGCATGGTGCAAGATAGTGTTCATGGCTGTCTCCAATGGATTCCGAGGCTTAGACGATCCCGTCTTCAAAAAGTTCCTCGATTTCACTTAATTAGACACCGTTGGAAATCGGTGGTTAGGGATCGCATTCTTCTGAAAATGTCGGTTCTTATGGGACTGTCGTGCTAGACCGCATGAGATTTGGCTTTTGGAGAAGGTTTTATTACACTGCCGCCGGCGCGGAGTTTCATCTCGAAAAAGTTTTACCCTGAACGAGGAAAAGCGTATGGCCAGTGCATCCCCAAGCCTCATCCAACCGGTCGATTCCGGGCAACCCGTCAGCAGCGGTGATAAGTGGACCTTCTGGACGTGTTGGATCTGTCTGATTGCCACGGCATTCGGATTTGTCACCCGCTTCTCATTGCTCAATGAATGGGGCGTTCAATTCGGGCTGAATAAAGTCCAGTTGGGTGAAATTGGTGGTGTGGGCGTCTGGCCCTTCGCAGTCAGCATCATCCTGTTCAGCCTGGTGATCGACAAAATCGGTTACGGCAAGGCGCTGGGCTTTGCATTCTGCTGCCATGTGGCCTATGGCGTGATCGTCATTTGCGCCCCCTTGATGCTTGCGGCAAAAGGCGCAACGCCTGACCTGGTCGCTGCCGGTCAGCGTAAAGCGTACTGGATGCTTTACATCGGCAGCCTGATCTTCGGACTTGGCAACGGAACCGTCGAAGCGGTCATCAATCCCGTGGTGGCCACGATGTTCCCGACGCAGAAGACCAAATGGCTTAATATCCTGCACGCCGGGTGGCCGGGTGGATTGGTGCTTGCGGGACTGATGACCATCGCGCTGGGTTCGGCGGATTGGCGTCTGAAGATCGGTTTGATCTTCCTTCCGGCCGCTGTCTACGGCGTGATGATGTTGCGGGCGAAGTTCCCCGTCAACGAACGCGTCGCCGCCGGAGGGTCGTATCGCGGCATGCTTCAGGAGTTCGGAATCCTGGCCTCGATCGTCGTCGCCGCCTTGATCGTGCGACAGTTCGGCGAAGTATTCGGTTGGGGCGGGGGTCTTCAGATCGGCATCGGTGCGGCGCTCGTGATCGCCTTCGGTTCTTATGTCCGTTCCGCGGGCCGCATCATTTTGTTTGTGCTCATGCTCATCATGCTTCCTCTGGCCACCACTGAAATCGGCACGGATGGTTGGATCACCAGCCTGATGGAACCGGTGATGACCCGCGCCCATCTTCACCCGGCCTGGGTGTTGGTCTACACCTCGTTCATCATGCTTGTTCTGCGGTTCTATGCGGGCGCGATCGTTCACCGCATCTCACCGCTCGGCCTCCTGGCGGTCAGCGCAGTCGTTGCGGCCTGTGGTCTGTTCTTCCTGTCGGCCGCGACTGGAATCATGATCCTCGCCGCCGCCACGCTCTATGGTTTCGGCAAGACCTTCTTCTGGCCGACCATGCTTGGTGTCGTCTCCGAACAATGCCCCAAGGGCGGTGCCCTGACCCTCAACGCGGTCGGTGGCGTTGGCATGCTAGCCGTCGGTGTCCTTGGATTCCCCTTTATTGGCCTGCTTCAGGACACGGCCACTTCCAAGCATCTGAAAGCCGACCAAAACGCTTTGTACAATGTCGTTTCGGTGCAGAAGGAAGGCATCCTCGGTAAGTACGAGGCCGTTGACCCCGAAAAGGCCGCACTGCTCCCGGCAGCCGATCAAAAGAAAATCACCGACATCTCGGAGAACGCCCAGAAGGGTGCTTTGGCGACGATGGCGATCTTCCCCTGCATCATGTTCGTCTGCTATGTGTTGTTGATCCTCTACTTCAAGAGCAAGGGCGGCTATCAAGCCGAGGTCTTGACAGGGCATGCCGCGAACGACGGTGAATTTACGGGTGGAGTCGCCGGTCCGGTCGAAGCCTGAAACGTGAGCTGATTCCGGAAATAAAGAACGCCCGGCGCATTGTGCCGGGCGTTCTTTATTTCAGGTTTGGCGTGGCGATCGATCATTCAATGAAACCAATTCGTCCCAATTCCCGCGCATCAGGTTAGCCGCGACGCGCAGCGGAGCGCGTTCTTGTCAACCAAAACGCGC
>JANXVV010000267.1 GCA_025351525.1 Humisphaera sp.
GCGGTACTCCGAGACCTGTGTCTTTCGGCCAAGCCGGCACAGGTCTCGGAGTACCGCGACCTGTGGCACCCGACCCCTATGCGGAAGTTATTTCGAGTCCGTTCCTAAGACAAAAAGCACGGGCGAGACGCGCTGTAGTGCCGGCGAGGGGATCGGAAATTATGTTCCTATCCTGCCCGCCGCAGCAGGCTTTCGGTGGGGTGGTCGGTCACCAACTGCACATGCCGTATCGGCATCGGCATTCCGGCGGCGTCGAAGGCTTTCTTGGCCTTCTCCAGGTATTCGGACTGCATCCCTTTTTGAACCGATTCATCTTCCACCCAGAAACCGAGGGTGAGGTGGACGCCATCGTCGCCGCACTCGGCCACCCAGACGGAAGGGGCGGGTTCGGCGCAGATTCGCACATCGTTGCCGGCCATCGCTTCCAAAATAGCGCGGGCTTCATCGATCGACGCCTGATACGCGATGCGTACCGTCACCTTCACGCGGCAGACGGGGTTCGTGCTGTGATTCGTGACCTTGCTGGCGAGCATCATCGTGTTGGGGACGACGATCACTTCACCGTCGCCGTTCAAGACGCGGGTCGAGCGGAAAGTGATGCGAAGCACTTTGCCGTAGCGACTGTCCACGTCGATATAGTCGCCGACTTTGAAAGGCCTGTCCCAGAAGATGACCACGCCGGCGATGAAGTTCGCCAGGGTTTCCTGTGCGGCGAAACCGATCGCCAGACCGATGATGGCCGTTCCCGCCAGCAGACCGGTGATCTGGATGCCGATTTGATTGCAGGCGATGATCGCGCCGAAACCGACGATGCCCCACTTGAGCACCGCCGTCAGCATATCGCGGACGGATGGGTCGATGTGCGCTTTGCTGAGACTTCCCAGCACCACCCGTTTGACGGCGCGATAGAGTCCGTAAAACACCGCGAAGAAAATGAAGGCGACGATGAGGCGGGGGATAAAGGTGATGGCGGTGAAGACCAGATCCTTCAGCGCGTCGAGCCAGAATTGCAGTTGCACCGCCTCACCGGGCGTGAGGGTTTTCTTACCCTGGAAAAGTTGCCCGAAGGTCGTGTCACGGAAGCTGGCGAACGTAGGCCGCGTGTCGGCAGGTTCGGCTGAAACAGGTGTCCCGGCCTTCGTGGCAGGCCCTTCCACCGGTTGCGCGATCGGCGGCGGTTCCGGGGGGGCGGTCGCCGTCTGTGCCCATCCACCCAGCCCGCTCACCTGAGCCAGCAACGTCCAACGCATCATAATAAGGCCAACAACACCTGACATGCGACAAACCCTCCAAAACCGTTACCACTGAAACAACCCGGCGATACCCGGCTATTATCGGCGAAGGCCTGAAGAGGGTTAGCCACCGTTTGATTTCATTTCGTCGTTTATCGCTCCTGCGATTGGACCGATGAACGAAGGAGATGGAACTCTCCGCCGAACTATTTCAGTCCACCGTCAAATCGTTGAAGGGCGATCCGGTTGAAAAGCGCGCGCATCCCCGCGCGCCGGCTCGATTTAAATTGCACATCATTCCCTTGCAACACATCGGCACAGGCGGAATGATCGATGTCTGGACGCGCGATATTTCCCGGGCCGGGCTCGGGGTCACCAGCTCGATCAACTTCCCGGTCGGCATGCGATTCATCGTGAAGCTTCCCCGATCGATCGGCATCGACCTGTGCCTGCTCTGCACCGTGAAAAGCTGCCTGGCCCAATCCAAGACTCATTTCGTGATCGGTGCGAGCTTTGTTGAGGTCGACATCGCCACGCTGCCGAAACCGACTCCGAAAGCACCTCCCAAACCGATGCCGGTTCAGTCTGAAGTCGAGCGGATCAGCCAGGTGATTTTGGGTTGATGGGAACCTTGATTGATGAAATTGACGCCGGGATCGGAGCCTCAGGCGACGACCCGGATTCCGCAGGGAGCGCGACTCGGGGCGGAATCCGGTTCGTCGCCTACGGCTCCGATCCCGGCGTGTTGGAACAGAGGCGAGCCCTACACGCATCGCGTCGGGTTCTGCAGACCCTTTACAATTGCCCTACGCCCATTCCCTCTTCAACATCCGCAGTTGTTCAAAATCATCCAGGTTGATCCAGTCAGGGCGATGATCGGTTGGCAGCAGCACCTTAAAAAAAGATCGCCCCTCCTGCACCAGATGCAACCGAGCTTCACCCCCGGCCAACCGCGCGGCGTAGCGGTCATCTTGCCGACTGGCGATTTGAAGCGCCTCCTGCCCGGCCCTTTCACGGACCCAATGCGCCATCCGCCCATAAAACTCGATGATCGCGGCGGATGAATTGGCGGGGGCGATGCAATGATGCTTGAGTGCGCGATCGAAGCAGCGAAGCTTCTTTTCCCACGTGTCGGAATGATCGAGCGCCCGGGTGATATACAACCCCACCTTAAACGCCTCATGCGCCTCGCGGTCATGGCGTAGCTCCGCCTGGTGGCCCCCGTCCATATAGTACTGCTCAGATTTCCCGGTTTCGGGCAGAGAGGGAAGCATCAGGGATTTTGGCATGGCGATCCTCGGTGTGGGCACTGCCGGCGGATCAAAAATGCGCGTCGCCGCGGAACGAAAGCGGTGAGGTGATTCTCGCGAGAGCAATATAACTTGAAAAGGAGACGCTCCAAAGGAAAAATGGAATAAAAACAAACGAATTTTTAATTCCGTTCGGCCCGGCGTGTAATTGATGGATGCACTCGCGATACGCCCATGCCACCTGATTGAAAGCCTTTGATCGGCATTGTGCTCGTTCTCACGCTCCCTACAACACAATCCACCCCCTCATCGTATACCAATGATAGATCGCCCATGAGCCAACTCCTGCTTTCCAAAATCTCCGCCGTCCGCGTCAAGCATTCATCGGTGGCCATTGGCACCGGCGCAGCTTTGGCGGTGGCGTTGGCGGTGGGGGGATTGGCGATCGGCATGCTGCTGGACTACTGGTTGGACTTGCCGCGCTTTGTTCGGGCGGGATTTTTGGCGATCGATATTTCGCTGCTCGTCACCATCCTGGTGCAGATCATCCTGATCCCGATTTTCAGCGGGCCGGATGATGATCAAATCGCCTTGCGGGTGGAGGAGGCGAACCCGGAATTCCGCACGCGCCTGATCGCATCGATCCAACTTTCACGGCCAGAGGCGATACCCATCGGGGCTTCCAAATCGCTCGTCCGGGCGATGGTGATGCAGGCCGAATCGCTGGCGGACAGCATCGACTTCACACGCGTGATCCCCACCGACCGCCTGATGAAAATCGCCATCCTCGCGGCTCTCGTGCTGCTCATGGGGTTGACGTCCTTCGTTTATGGCCGGCGCGATGGGGTCAGTTCCGACCTGCTGTCCCGCGCATTTTTGTCGAGCACGCCGGTGCCCCGAAAAACGCGGATCGAGGTGCCGAACGGGCAGATTAAAATCGGTCGCGGCGATACGGCCATTCTGCTGGCGAAGGTGCGCGGCACTATCCCGGCGGCGGGCACGGTCGACATCAAGTTTGAAAGTGGCCGCAAGCAGACATTCCCCCTCGACGTCAGCCCGAACGACAAAGCCGGCTTCACCCGCACGCTCGAAAACGTGCAGGATTCGTTTTCATATCGCATGAATCTCGGCGACAGCACCACCGAATGGTATCGGGCCGATGTGCTGATCCCGCCGGTGGTCACGCGGTTGGAATGCCAGCAGGTTTACCCGGCTTATACGAAGCTCGGCACGGTCGGCAGATCGTTGGGCGATCTGTCGATCCTGAGCGGAAGCCGGTTGATTCTGAAAGTGACGACGAACAATCCGATCCGGGCGGATTTGGCCAAGGGGATGCCGTTCAATGCGGTGCATCTCGTCAATACAGAAGGTGTGGCACCGGTGCGATTGACGATCGATCCGAAAGACCCGCGCCAACTGACGGCGGAGGTGCCCATGCCGCCGAAAACTTCCGGTTTCTCGATTCACCTGCGCGATACCAACGATCTGAAGAACAAAGACCCGGCGGTCTATCGCGTCGATCTGGTGCCGGATAAGGATCCCACCGTCCGCATCAACTACCCGGAGCGAAAGGAGGAACTGGTCACCCGAATCGCCACCCTGGAAATCGGTTTTGATGCGGCGGACGATTTTGGCCTCGCCAATCTCTATCTTAAATATAAGATCGACGAAGGGGATGAGCAATCCATTCCCCTGGACATCAACAAGCCCGGCCAGCCGCTCCCCCGGTCGCTGCACAAGCGGTATGCCTGGGCGATCTCGAAGCTCACGCCGCGTTCGACGACGCAACCGACACTGGAGGGCAGCAATGTCGAATACTGGTTGGAAGCCGAGGACAACAACAATGTCACCGGGCCGGGACGCGGCATGAGCGAACACTATTCGGCCCGCGTGGTGAGTGAAGCCGAAAAACGAGCCGAGATTTTGGCGAGGCTTGGGGCGTCGATCCAGGATGTGCAGCGCGGAGTGGACGATCAGGAACAGTTGCGGACGACGTTGGGGGATTTGATTTTGGAGCGGAAGCCGGAATAAGAGAAGCGACCGCGATGGTGCAAAATCGCGAAGGACGACGCGGAGGAGAAAGAGGATTGAACCACAGAGAGCGCGGAGACGCGCCTAGCTTTCAAGGATGGTTTGAGAAGATTGGATTAAAAATTAGACGTGGCATGGGCTTCCAGCCCGTGTTAGCGGGCAGGTGCGACGAAAAGCTTTAATTTAGAGCATTTTTCCAGATTGGAGAGGCGTGGATGGCGGGTGTCCCCACCGGCCATCGGCAGGAATGATCGGCGGTCGAGGACGCCCGCCCTCCAGACGCCCGTGCCACAAAAATGTTTTAAGCAGAACAGTGTGACCGAACAAACGAGTCCCTGTGCTCTCTGTGGTAAATAAGTATTTTCCTCTTTGCGCCCTTCGCGCCTTTGCGGCCAATCTTTTAGAGTAAGATGCCCAAAAGCAACACGACCGACTCAAGCCCGGAGCAACCATGAATCAGCGATTTAAAAAAGTGGCGTTCGCGGCGGCGGTGACGGCCACCGCACTCTGGCCGCTCGCAAACCCCCTCCTTTCCATCGCGGCGAATTCCAAGCTTGCCGATGGCATTCGCCAGGGGGAAGCCCAGCAGACCCAGATCAAAACGCAGGTGCAGCGGACCACCGAAGACCTCACCAGCATCATCAGCGAACTCAATCGCAACGGCATCGGTGGCGAAGATGTCAAAGTGCTCGGCAAGATTCGTGACGTGCTCGGGGATCTCACCGTCAAGGACATGGCCGTCGTGATCGCGCTGCTGCAGGAGGCCCGCACCTCGCTCGAACCGGGCAAATTTCGCGGGGATGCCACGCAGGCCGTGGTCAATCAGAAATCGATCATCGTGAAAATGCGGCAACTGCTTCTGGAATACAAACGCCAGCAGGAATTGTACGAGCTTTCTCTTCGCTTCACGCAGATGGCCGATGAGCAGCACGCGAATCTGCGCGATGCCAAGTTCCTCGTGAAATCCACCGGCGGGAAGCAGTCCACCGAATACAACGAAGTGCAGAAAAGCGCGATCCACGTGCAGACGAGCAATGAAGAAGGGCTGCGCGATGAGTCGCGGAATCTGCTGGTGAAGCTGGCATCGCTGGCTGCCGAAGCGGATTCTGAAACGGCGGACCGGTTGAAGAAAAGCATCGAGCACGCGAAAAAAGGGATGCTCGAAGAATCGCTCGCGACCGCCGTCAGCAGCCTGAAAGACGGGCACCCGCACTCGGCGGCTTCAAGTGAGCGCAACGCGCGCGATCGACTCTATGAATTGGCAAGTCTGATCGCCCCGATCGAAGACACCGCCACCAAGTTGCGCAAGGCCGCCGAGAAATTGGATAAGGCTATTGCGGATGAGAAGCTGGTGATCGGTCTGACGAGCGCCTTGCCGCCAACCGCGCCGTCGGTGGATGAAAATTACGACAAGGTGGAAGACAAGCAGGGCGACAATGTCGATCTGACCGATCGGCTGCGGAAGGAGATCGACATTCTCGCCCCGACCGTGACGGATGTGCTGAAATTGGCGCAGGACAAGATGCAGGAAACGCGCAGTGCGCTGAACGCGCGCCATCGCGATCCGGCGGCAAGCACGGAAACCATCGCGCTCGCCAAGTTGCAGGAAGCCCGCACGATGCTCGATGTGCAGATCGCCAAGGCGGATGCCGACAAGCCCACCGGGGACAATCTGGAACAGACCAAGGCGCTGCGGGAGAAGGTGGCGCAGTTGCGGATGGATCAGGAGAAGTTGAACGAGCAGGTGAAGCCCGCCACGCCGCGAACCGCGCCGGATTTGGCGCGAACTGAATTGAAGCTCGAGCAGACGGCGAAGGATTTGCAGATCGAAACCGCGCCGGAATCGCTGCCGGCGGCGCAGGAGATTTCATCCGCCGCCAAAGAGATGGACAAGGTGCAGGAAACCCTCGACAAAGGCGCGGCCACTGCGGCGCAGATGCCGGGGAAGTCGGCGGTCGATCATCTGATCAATGCCGAGAAATTGTTGGATCAGCAAATCGCCAAACTCGAGCACGACAAGCAGCAGTTGGCGAAGCTGGAAGAGTCCCGCGAAAAGATTGCGAAGCTGATTCAGGATGAGCAGCGGGTGGCGCTGGATACCGCAAAGGAAATCGGCAAGGAATCGGCGCAGGATAAAAACGACGCGGCCCAGGAAAAGCAGGATGCCGCCGCGAATAAGGAAACCGCCCAAAAGCAGGCGGAAGTGGCCAAGAAAACGGAGGAGGCCAAGCAGACATTGCCCGAAGAGGGAAAGGAAGCCGCCCAACCGCTCGATCAAGCCAAGCAGGATATGAATGCCGCGAAGGATGCGCTGGCCAAAAATGAAGCAAAGCCCGCGCAGCCGAACGAGCAACAGGCGTTGAACGATTTGAATAAGGCCAAGGATGCGCTCGATCAGAAGATCGCCGAGCTGCAGAAGGAACTCGGCCAGCCGCAGGATAACAGCCAGAAGTTGGATCAGTTGGCCAAGGCGCTCGATCAGGCGCAACAGGACTTGAACAAGGCCCAACAGGAGATGCAGGAGGATCCCACCCAGCAGTTGCAGAAGCAGCAACAGCAGATTGCGGATCAGTTGCAGAAGCAGCAACAGCAGAACCCGAAGAGCGAGCCGTTGCAGAAGGCGCAACAGGCCGCGCAGCAGGCGGCCAAGCAGTTGGCGCAGAACGACGTGCCCAAGGCGATTCAGGAAATGCAAAAGGCCCAGGACGCGATCAAGCAGGCGGATCAACCCGGCCAGCCGGGAGAAAAGGCCGACGGCAAGCCCCAGGGGAAGGGTGAACCGAAAGCCGATGCAAAGGGCGAGGGTAAGCCCGATGGCAAGGGAGAGGGCAAAGGCGAAGGACCGGCGAAGGGTGAAGGCGAAGGGAAAGGGGAGGGAAAAGGCGAGGGTAAGGGTGAAGGCAAGGCTCAGGGTCCGCAAGGTCAGGAGGGCGGAAAGGGTGGAACTCCCGGCCAATCGATGAAAGACATAGGCCAGCAGCAGGCGGCGGTGCAGAAGGCGGCGGAGCAGTTGGCATCGGCGCAGAAGCAACAGCAGATGCAGCAAGCCGCCGAAAAACTGGGGAAGGTGGCGAACGATGTGACCGACGCGGCGGCGAACGACAAAGGCGCGCTCCCGAAATCCGCGCAACAGGCATTGCAGCAGGCAGAGTCGGCGCTGAACGAAGCGGCGACGAAAGCGCAGAGCGGCGATCAACCGAGTGCCAGTTCCAAGACGGCGGCGGCACAGTCGGCGATCTCACAGGCGCAGGCCGCCGTGGCGATGGCGCAGCAAGGGATGCAACCCGGCCAGATGGCCGATGCCCCAGGCCAGCCGGGCCAACCCGGTCAACCGAGCCAGCCCGGCAAGGATCCCAGCGCCGGCGCGCCATCCCCCGGTTCACCCGCCCCCGTCCCCGGTCAGGCGGATGAGAACACCCCCAGTCAAAAAGCCGTCGGAGATCGCAAAGACACCACCGCCAAAGCCGGCGACACTGGTCCGCGCGGCAATGTCAGCGGGGCCAGCACCTTCATGAGTCTCCCCGCCCGCGATCGTCAGGCCCTCAAGCAGACGCAGAAAGACAAGTACCCCGAGGAGTACGGGCCGGCCATCGAGCAATACCTGAAGAACCTGTCCGATCAGGAGAACCGGTAAATCATGCAATTGACGAAATGTGAACATCCGACTGTGGTTGCTCTTAAACCTCAATCGTGG
>JANXVV010000268.1 GCA_025351525.1 Humisphaera sp.
TGTGTCTTTCAGTTGTGCCAAGAGCACAGGTCTCGGAGTACCGCGACCTGTGGCACCCGATACCCGTAACATTGTATTTCCATGGTACGCCGATTCGAAAACTGTTCGCATTGATTTTCTCGTCGATGGCTCGGGCCTTCCGAATCCCAACCCCGCTGAGAAACCTAAGCCTGGACCGGCCACCGCCCCGGCCCAGGCCAATCCCAATCCGGCGAATCCCAATCTCCCCGGCGACCAGGAACCGGCGGCCCAACCCAAGCCATTGGGCAACGCGATTTATCGCATCGACCCGGACGGTTTCGTCACGGAAATTTTCCGCCAGCCGGTGCTGGTCATGTCGCTGCTGGAAACGGACGGCATCCTGCTCGTCGGCACGGGCAGCGAGGGATTGATCTATCAAGTCAACCCCGCCGCCGAGGAAACGGTGGTGTTGGCGAAGGTGGAACCGAAGCAGGTGCTCAGCCTTCTCGCCGCGAAAGACGGGCGGATATTGCTGGGGTTGGCGAACGTGGGTGGGATCGAATCGATGAGCCGGGGATACGCGACGGAAGGAAATTTCGTCAGCGCGGTGCTGGATGCGACGCAGATCAGTCGATTCGGGAAAATTCATCTGCATGGTTCGTTGCCCGCCGCGACGTCGCTGACGCTTGCGACGCGCAGCGGGAATTTGCAGGAGCCCTCGAAGGCGGGCTGGTCGAATTGGTCGGATGAGATGCCGGCGGTGGAATATGTGCAGATTCCCTCGCCGACCGCCCGCTTCATGCAGTACCGTTTGACATTGAGCAGCACCGATCCGAAGTTGACCCCGCTGGTGAACGAGGTGGATATCGCGTATCAGACGCCGAACGTTTCACCGGTGGTGAAGTCGGTGAAGATCGGGGCGAATCCGGTTGCAATGCCGCCCGCGCCGGTCACTCCCGCCGCTTCGCTGGCGGCTCTTCTGGGTACCGGCGCGACACCCGTCGCACCGCCGAACGCGGATGCCAACCGCATCCAGACGATTGCCTGGGAAGCCGAGGATGCCAACGGCGACACGCTGCAATACAGCCTTTATTTCCGCAAGGGCATCAAAGCCCCGTGGATTCTGTTGAAGGAAAAGATCACCGAGACGCACTTCGACTGGGACACCCGCACGGTGGCGGATGGGCGATATGAGGTGAAGGTGATCGCCGGCGATGCCGTCTCGAATCCACCGGGTTTGGGCAAGGTCGGAACACGGGTGAGTAACCCGTTCACGATCGACAATACCGCGCCCGTGCTGGTCGATGTGAAATCGAGCGTCAAGGGAAGTTCGGTGACGATCGAGGCGAAGGCCGTCGACCGCACCAGCATCGTGGCGGCGATCGATTACGCGGTCGACTCGAACAGCGACTGGCAAATGGTGCTGCCATCGAATAAGATGTTCGATTCGCCCGAAGAGTCGGTGAACTTCACCGTTCGCGGGCTGTCCGCCGGCGGCCATCAGATTACGCTGCGGGCCACCGACGCCAAGGGCAATCAAACGTTCGAGACCGTGTTGGTCACCATCGAAGCCCCCACCGCCGAGCGGTAAAGGCCTGATGTTTTATTTTTAAGGCTTAGCCCGGCGTGCGCGTCGCGGCGTTTCAAAAAAGAATCGAGAGACCCGGCGTCAAACGCCAGGCTATTCGCTCCGAAAAGGATTGGACCATGCATTATCCCCACCGAATCAGCAAAGTGAAGCGCGCCCGCAAGTTGGGTTTTCGCGCGCGAATGAGGACAAAAAAGGGTCGCCAGATGATCAGCCGCAAGCGCCGGGTGGGTCGTCGGGTGCAGGTCGTTTAGACGATTTGCGAATATTTAGCCGTCTCGCTTGCGAGGCGCGTCGGACGGGATGCGTTCGAAGACGCGCCTCGCAAGCGAGACGGCTAAATAATGGAGTCGAAATCCATCAATTCTTCCCCTCGACATCGAAGATACTTTTCGCGCGAGGTTCCGTCGGTCCGGTGTCCTTCCGGATGGGTGTCACCGGAGATGAATCCAAGTTCCAACTGGAAGCATTGGCTGCCGTCACATGCGACAGCGCATCTTGTTTCCCCTCCTGCGCCAATCGCTGCACCAGTGCCGGGTGCGATTTCAAATCGGTCGCCGTCCAATTCCGCGTGTCGACATAGGTCTCGATCAGCGTCAATTGACTCTTCGGTACGAACACAAAAGTAGCCGGCGTGCGGATCACATGCATAGAGACCGCGCCCATCATCAACAGATTGCCCAGCAAAAATAACGCAATCAACAGGCGAGTCAGAAATTTCATCGCAAACCTCCGCAAGGGATAATCCCCACCCTTCGATCATACGTCATCCCCGCTCAAAAAGTTGGAAATGATGCCTCGAAAAAAGCCCATGCAGCTTGCTGCATGGGATTCGCGCCGAAAACGCAAAATCAAAAAACGCGATTCAATCATTCCGCGGTCGTCGGCGGAACAGCGAAAATCGCCCCCGCGCCGCAGGCTCGGCGTTTTCCACCGGCGGTTCAACCACCGGCCCTTCTTCTTCTTCCGAATCCTCGACCGCATGATCTTCTTCCCCCGCCTGCGCCTCCCCGTGCTCATCCAATTCCTCTTCAGGCTCCACATGCGCAGCGCCAAAATCCGTATCCGCCGAGGGATCGGCGTGACCCGGCACGACAATTCTGCCGTTATTCGATGTCGGCGGGACCGCTTCCAAATTCATCTCTTCCAGCAGTTCCTCTTCCGACAATGCCGATTCTTCAACCTCTTCGGTGGCATACTCCGACAAATCCAGCGCCTCAGGATCGGCAGTCTCATCGATTGACTCCGGGCTAACCTGCACCGCCTCTTCAACCTCTTCCGGCTCGATTTCAGCAGGCAAATGTTCTTCAACCATTTCCATCGGGGCGTTGGCTATCGGATGGGTTTCCGGTTCTTCCTCGCCAATCGGAAATCCGAGCGATTCGGTGACCTCGCCGTCGATCATTTCGTGAACCGTTTCCGGCGCAACCGCCGATTCGGGCTCAAATCCTCCGCCCGCCTCGTCCGCCTCCGGTTCATTGAGGGCAACCTCGGAATCTCCGGCTGCAAACTCCTCGGTGGGCACTTCAGCATCATCCAATGCCTCAGGCCCGACCGTTCCCGCCAAAACGCTGTTGTAAAAGCCCACCGCAAAAAAGCCCTGCTGCTGCTGGTACGGAAAATTGACCAGTTCGCAGAATTCCGCGATCAATGCCTGGGCCGATGGATCGGTGCGCTCGGCACTTTGAACCGACATCTGATGCTTGCGATCCCGGAACCGCATGATCTGCACATAGCGGCCATTGGCATCGTTGCCGGTCCAGTTGGCCCCGACCTGCTCGTAAATCTCGAACATGTCGCAACCGAGCTTGCCGAGCGCCTGGCGAAACCGGCGCATCAGACGGGCGTGCTCCGAGCGCTTTTCCTTGGGAACGATGTAACTGTTGGTTTGCAAAAGCATTCAATCTATCCCGATGAAACCTCGGCGACCGGACGAAGCGGCATTGTGCCATAATGCGTTGCGCCGTTCAAATCGAGCGCACTCTCGCCAATGCGTCGAAAATCCATATGCTTCATCGGTATGAATCCAAAGCAGCGCGCTGCGGAGGCAGCCTTATCCTATGTACGCGATGGCATGATCGTCGGCCTGGGAACCGGTTCAACCGCCGACCATTTTCTGCAAGCCCTCGCCGCCGCCATGACAACCGGTCAATTGCACGGCTTGCGCGGGGTGCCCACCAGCCGCCAATCCGAACGCCGTGCCGAGCAACTCGGCATCCCACTGGTGACATTAGCCGAGTGCCCCTCCCCTGATATCACCATTGACGGGGCTGACGAAGTGGATGCAAACCTGAATTTAATCAAGGGTCTCGGTGGCGCCCTTCTGCGTGAAAAAGTGGTCGCCCAGAATTCCAAAATGCTCCTGATCATCGCCGATGAGAGCAAAACTGTCTCCCATCTCGGCGAGCGCTCGCCCCTCCCCGTCGAAGTCGCGATCTTCGGCCATGAGGTGCAAGCCCCCTTCCTGCGCGATCTCGGTTGCGAACCCACGCTGCGCCGAAATGCCGCCGGACAGGTCTTTACCACTGACAACGGCAACTACATTTACGACTGCCGATTTACAAACATCGCCGATCCGGTCCACATCGAATTGAAACTTAAATCCCGTGCGGGAATTGTTGAAACCGGGCTGTTTCTCAACCTGGCGAAGGTTGTTTTGATCGGAACTGAAAGCGGTGTGGAAACGCGCAAGCGGTGAGGGTTGTATTTTTTAGTGCCACCGGCGCTATTTGTGTGGTGCCACAGGTCGCGGTACTCCGAGACCTGTGTTCGTCGGCCAGCGAAGACACAGGTCTCGGAGTACCGC
>JANXVV010000381.1 GCA_025351525.1 Humisphaera sp.
CTTAACGTAGTACAGCCCACCCGGAATCACAATCTCTTCAGTTAAAATTTTTAACTTGATTTTTCTTGCAATCAAACGATTTCTCGGTATGATGATTCAGTCGGCACTGAGAAGGTCCACTCATTGCGGTTCAGAAGGCGCACGCAGGGCTGAAAATTGGACATTTAATGTGGAGGTCAAGAGAGATGTCAAAGTTTAAGCATTCCATGGCGGTGGTTCTTGCGGCAATGGGCTTATTTCCAGCCTCGCAAGCAATGGCCGGTCTATCGCTCGTGCTGTCGGACAACGATGCAACGCCGAGTGCCACTTCAGTGTTTCGGGGGAATACCTTCAATGTCAGCGTCAAACTCATCTCCACCACCACGAACGTGGCAGACCGTTTTGTGGGGGGAAGCTATCAACTGAGCGGTCCCGTGATCGCAATCGGCAATGTTTTCACGCTGATATCGCGCGATGAAGTGGGCATTCCCGCAAATAATACGATTCTGTTCAACAACGACAATTCGGTCGTTCTTGACAATACTGCGGCCAACGGCTTCCCCGCCCGTTTGAATCCGACCAATGGCGTCGATCAAAACACCGGCGATCTCGGTGGTACCTTCCCGGGTTCGACTCCAGTTCCCATCAGCAATACAAATCCGAACGGTGCGACAGTCGCCGGAGCTTCAAATTCCGCCCTCATTGCGAACTACAGCATCTTGGTGGCGCCGAATACTCCCGCTGGCAATTACACGCTGACCATCGTTCCCATCCAGGTTTCGACTTACGATTCCTCCACCAATACCTCCGCCGATGGATTCTATTCGACCGCCCCTTCCAACAGTCAGATTCAAAACTCATTTGTGGTGACCGTCGCTGTCCCGGAACCCTCCAGCATCCTGTTGCTTGGGATGGGTGTCAGTGCTTTGGGTCTTCGCCGCCGCCGGTGATGGTTCGATTCATGACGATGTTGAAGTAATGCGAATCCGACCGACTCCGAAAAATCATCCAGCACCGCCAAGACTTAAAAAACCGGCGGTGCTTTTTTTGTTTCAGCTATTGATCGCTGTGTCCCATCTCGGATTGTTCGCACCCATCGCTCGGGCCCACGATGCTCGGTTGGACCTGCCCGATCCGCAATCCATCCCCGAGGCATGGAGCGTCATCCTCGAATGCGCTGCCAACGTCGACCAACTATTAGATCAAGGACTGCTCCCCGATCTTGCGTTGCAAATCGCCAATACCAGTGCGCCGATTCGTCTGCTTCAAGCCCATGCGACGGATCACGTCGACAAAGATAACTTTCTAGAACTCTCCCGTGAGCTGATGACGACTGGTTTCGACGTGATCCTTGCCGGCCGCGAGAAGGTCGAACCGCTGCGGCTTGCCAGAGCCAAATGGGTCATCTACCGGCAACTTCTCACGAAGCTCGAATCGCATTTCTCCCCCGAATCATTGAAGGCGATCATCTACATCTGCCCGATGCACCCTCACGATCGACATCTGATGAGGGACGAAAAATGCACGGCTTGCGGTATGGCATTGGTCCGCCGGCATATTCCCGCCAGCAGCGTCTACGAAAAACCGGGCGAGCCTTCGATGAAGCTCACGGTGACGGCATCGCCCCTGGAAGTCGGCCACCCGGCTGTCGTCAAAATCCGCTTGACCAAATCCGATCAATCGCCCGTTTCGTTAGCCGACCTCGTGGAAGTTCACACCCAGAAAATTCACCTGCTGATCAACGACCGCAGTCTGACCGATTATCATCACGAACACCCCCGCCCCACCGATGTGCCGGGCGAATATGCGTTCACTTTCACACCGATCCGTTCTGGGCCGTACCGCATTTGGGCCGATGTGGTGCCGACGGCCACCAGCATTCAGGAATACATCCTCGCCGACATTCCGGCCAACACCGCCCCCGCCCCACTGGCGGATCGCGAATCGATCCAAACCGCCATCGTCGATGGCCGAAAATATGAACTGAATCTTCTCACCGATGGCAAACCGATCCGCGCCGGTCAGACAATTACCGGTACGATCGCGGTCACCGGGGCCAACGGGCAGCCGTTCATTAAGCTTGAGCCGGTCATGGGTGCTTTCGCCCACATCGTGGGCTTTAGCGAAGATGTAAAAACCGTGATTCACATTCATCCTTGGGGCCGGGAACCGACGAAAGCCGACGATCGCGGCGGGCCGGCGTTCTCCTTCCGACTCTATGCGCCGACACCCGGTTTTCTAAGGCTGTACGGCCAAGTGCAAATCGACGGCGTCTCTCAATTCGCCCCGTTTGGTTTGACGATCTTACCCGCTGAAAAGGCGACAATATCTCCCGCCATGTCTGACGGCTTAAAATGATTCATGGGTGAATTCTCAATGCGTGCGAATCTCAACGTAGCATGGGCTACCAGCCCATGTTTTTGTATTAAATAAAGACATGGGCTGGCAGCCCATGCTACGAATTCATTGACAAACGGAAAACGCGCCTCGCAAGCGAGACGGCTAAATAATTCGGATGACGCGCCAATTGCCCCATGTAGCGCATCCCTATTGCAACAAATCGTCTTTCCGGATGTTATCTCTGAATAACGCGAGTCACTTCGACGCGCGAACCACTTTCCCGAAGGGTCGCGCTCATGAACGCATGCAATTTAAGTCTGTTTCGTAATGCTCTGTTGATCGCCGCGTTGGGCACCTCCACCGTCATGGCCGGGGAATGGCCAGAATATCGCGGGCCGAATCACGACTGCGTTTCCGCCGAAAAGTTGTCTCCCTGGACGAGCGATCCGAAGGTGCTTTGGAAAATCAAGATGGGTCCCGGGTTCGGGACATATGCGGTGGTCGGTGGCAGGGCGTATGTTTTTTGCGAAGATGGTGGCCGCGAAACTTGTGTGTCGCTCGATGCCAAAACCGGCAAGGCGAACTGGGCCACGCCGCTCGATAAAACGATTCACGAAAAATCCGGCGGCGATGGTCCCCGCTCCACCCCGGCGGTCGACGGCGACTATGTCTATGTCCTCGGCACCTATCTGAAGCTCGCCTGTCTCAATGTCTCCAACGGCAAAGTGGTCTGGGGACACGATCTGAATGCCGAGTTTGCGGGCCAATCCTCCACGGGCGGAATCAAGCAATGGGGCAGTGCCGCCTCGCCGGTGATCGATGGCGACCTGATCTTTATCGTCGGCGGTGGACCGGGTAAATCGCTGATGGCGTTCGAGAAAAAAACCGGCCGGGTGGCCTGGGCCCATGGAGATGAAAAACTCACCCACGCCACGCCCACCATCGCCACCATCCAGGGAATTCGGCAAGTGATCTTCTTCACGCAGTCCGGGCTGGTTTCCTGTGAGACCACCACCGGTAAAGAACTCTGGCGATATGCCTTTCCCTTCAGCACCTCGACCGCTGCTTCACCGGTCGTGTCCGATGACATCGTCTACTGCTCAGCCGGTTACGGTGTCGGAGGCGGCGCGGCAAGGATCGCCAAAGATGGCGACAAACTTACTGCCACCGAGATCTGGCGTAAAAAAGACATCATCAATCACTGGTCGAGTTCCGTCTGCAAAGACGGTTACCTCTACGGCCTCTTCGGCTTCAAACAATTCGGCACCGAACCTTTGAAGTGCGTGGAAATCGCGACCGGTAAGATTGTCTGGTCGCAGGATGGTTTCGGTCAAGGTGGCGTGTTGCGAGTCGGTGACCACTTGGTGATTCAAGGCGATAAAGGACAAATCGTGATGTGCGACGCATCGCCCACTGCCTACAAGGAAGTTAGCCGAACCCAACCGTTTGACATGGGGCCGAAGGACAAGTGCTGGAACATGCCGGTGGTGAGCGAAGGCAAGCTGTTTGCCCGCAGCACCAGTCAGTCGGTTTGCCTGGATGTCTCCGGGAAATAACGCATTCGGGAAATGGCGGACCCATGGGGTATTTATTTCTCGCCAACGCGCTGGTCGTCTTCCACTTCTGCTTTGTGCTGTTCGTGCTGAGCGGTGGATTGCTCGTGATTTGGCGGAAGCGATTTGTTTTCCTGCATGTCCCCGCCGCCCTGTGGGGCGTGATTGTGGAGACGACCGGTTGGTTGTGCCCGCTCACGCCCCTCGAAAACCGATGGCGCACGGCGGGCGGTGGGCTTCCCTATGAGGGCGGATTCGTCGAACACTACGTCATGCCGGTGCTCTATCCCCACAACATCACGCGAGACTTTCAAATCACCCTGGCCATCCTCATCGCGCTCATCAATCTAGTCGTCTACACCATCGCCTTTACCAGACCAGGCCGCGCGCGAGAAACGGCGATGGTCGCTTCTCCTCACGCTTAAATTTCCAGATGTTTCCATCTGCCGTCTTCCGCATTCAATCACTTCTTTAAAATTCATCGTTCCGCCTTATGTGCGTGTCACTCTTCCCAGTGGCACCCACATTGCATTTGAGCCGCAACGCGGTTTGCAATGAGCTTCAACATTTCTTGCACGGCCATAACGTAATGGTGGTGTGACGATGAAAAACTTTCTGCATATTTGCAGAAGAAAGGCGGTTGTCATGTTTCTTTCTACTTCTCGCAAAATGGCGGTGCTTGCTCTGGCAGCAGGGCTCGCCCTTCCGATGTGTTCCATGGTTCGAGCGGCGGATCAAGCACCGGGTACTCCCGGGGGAACAGACCGGGCCGGCACGGGTACTCAAACAGGAGCCGGCGCAACGTCGGGATCGGGTGCTTCAGGCTCGGGAGCCACAGGCACTCGGCCTGGAACCTCGGGTAACACGGGTGCCGACGCATCCGGCACTCCCGGCACTGCGATGGGTAGTGCCGACAACATATTCATCGCCAAAGCAGCCAATGGGAACATGCTGGAAGTGAAGCTCGGTGAACTTGCGCAGCAGAAAGCCACTGCCGACGACGTGAAAAAATTCGGCCAACAAATGACCGAGGATCACGGCAAGGCCAACATGGAACTCAAGCAGATCGCGCAGACCAAGAATGTGACTCTTTCATCCGACCTGATGGGTGAAGAGAAGAAAACGTATGAAAAGATGGCCGCGTTGAGCGGGATGGATTTCGACAAACAGTTCATCGCCGGCATGATTAAAGATCACAAGGAAGACATCGCTGATTTTGAGAAGGAAGCCAAGGAGGGAAAGGATGCCGAGACGAAGGCATGGGCCGCAAAAACCTTGCCGACTCTTCAGTCGCATTATCAGATGATCCAGCAGATCGCCCAAAGCCATGGCGTCGATATGGCCCGCACCGCCGGCGATAAGCAGCCGGGCGACAAGCAATCCGGGACGAATTCGCAGCAGGATCGCACCCCACAGAAATAATGATTGTGGTAATTCGGTTAGCCGCGACGCGCAGCGGAGCGCGTTCTTTGTAAGTGAAGATTCACTGCGCGTCGCGGCTAACCTTACGCAAATCGATGCTTGAGGGCATCCGCTCGTCTACGAAATCAATCCATCAACATGAGCTAAAGCAGCTTTCAGGTTGGTTCTACATTGTGGTGCAGGCTTTGAGCCTGCTTTCCGAATGCAG
>JANXVV010000388.1 GCA_025351525.1 Humisphaera sp.
ATCCCGTCTTTCCAGGTGATCTTCTTCCCCTCTTCATAGCTGCGACCATAGTACGCCACACCCACCTCATAAATCCGCAATCGAGGCCGCATCTTGGCCACCTTCGCGGTGATCTCCGGCTCGAACCCAAACCGGTTGCACTTGACGCTGATCTGATCCAACACCGATTTGCGAAATACCTTGTAGCAGACTTCCATATCCGTCAAGTTCAGGTTCGTGAACATGTTGCTCAGCGTCGTCAGAAACTTGTTTCCCAGGGTGTGATAATAGTACAACACACGGTGCGGTTCCCCGATGAAACGCGACCCGAAAACGACATCCGCTTTGTCATCCACGATCGGCTGGAGCAGCTTGCGATAGTCCTGCGGATCGTATTCGAGATCGGCATCCTGGATCAGCACCACGTCGCCGGTGGCGTGTTTGAAACCATCCCGGAGCGCCGCGCCCTTCCCTTCGTTCACCGGCTTGTGAAAGATCTTGAAATCAACGCCCGGAAAAAGCGCCGGCAGTTCGTCGAGTTTGGCGGCGGTGCCGTCTTTCGAGCAGTCGTTGACGCAGATGATCTCGCGCCGCAGACCTTCCTGAAGCGGCGCTTTCACCACAAGGTCGATCAAATATTGAACCGTCGCCTCCTCGTTATAGACGGGGATGACGATCGACACTTTGGTCAGTTGCGTGATCGTCTTTCGCGGCGGGCCATCGGGGCGCACAGGCGTCCCGGGAAGTGCAACGGTTTCTGGACGGGTTTCAAGGTCTTGTGTCGTCGTCATGAGTTTCCGGGATTCTTTTCTCGAAAGTATGCGCCGGGTTACAAGCGTTCCGGGCGAGTCTATGGAAGCCGGGGATTTCATATCCAACAAGATCGGCACAATGCCACCCGGACTGAAATGGGATGGTAACGGAGCAAAGCGTTTACCTCAATTGGTATGTCATCGGGAATGCATGCCATGCCACACCTCCAACAAATTTGCCGCATCGTGGTATTGTTTTTGAACCACAACGGCTTCAACGCGGACAAATCTCGTTCAGACATTTGAGAGCGGAAGAAAATCATGATTCATCACAGGCGTTGGCAGCTTTCGAAGATTCTTTGTATGACGGGAATCGGCGCATTCTGCGCATGCATTCTCACCGCGTGCAGCACTTCGGAGCCCGATGGTCGCCGTCCACTGTTCGCCGCCCTAATTCCGACGACTCAACCCGCAGGATTGCGTTTTGCGCCGATCTTCACCGACAACATGGTTCTCCAACGCGAGATGCCGTTGCCGATTTTCGGGTTCGCGCGTTCAGGGGCGTCGGTGACGCTTCGCGTGCTCGATCAGACCCGCACCACCGTTGCCGATGAAAAAGGGCGTTGGATCGCCCGCTTTGATCCGCTCCAAGCCGGTGGGCCTTACACCGTTTCCGTCACCGCCATAGAAGCCGGCCGGGATAAAACGCTTACGCTCATCAATGTGTTGGTCGGTGAAGTGTGGGTGTGTTCCGGGCAATCGAACATGGAATTGCTGGTGAGCAAATGCTCTGACGCTACGGTTGAAATCGCCGCCGCCAGCCATCCGCAAATCCGCATCAACAGCAGCAGCGCCTCGTTCGCCAAAGCCAGCGGTCGCGATTGGGTGGAGTGTTCGCCCAAGGTCGTCGCCAACTGCTCGGCGGTGGGATATTTTTTTGGCCGGCAACTGCATGAAGATCTGCATGTCCCGATTGGTCTGGTGGTGCGGGCCGTTGGTGGAACGGTCATCAAGCAGTGGGCTCCCAAAGCAGGTGAGTGGGTGGAGAACGATCCAGACTTGAGGCCGTTGAATGACGACTGGAAGCAGTCGATCCTCTCCTATGCCGAGTCGAAGAAAATCTACGCCGCCTGGCAGGCCACCACACGGCAGATCAAAGCCGCCCACACTCTGGCGATCTCACCCCCGGTACCCTTCGATCCGCAGCGTTGGGGCGGAATGTACGATGGTCAGATTTCACCGCTGATGCCCTTCGCCGTCCGCGGAGTGATCTGGTATCAAGGCGAAACCGATGCCCGCAACGCTCGAGAAGATGATCAGCGCAGCACGCTGGCCCTGATGATTCGGGCCTGGCGTAAAGCGTGGGGCGAAGGTGATTTCCCGTTTCTCATGGTACAACTCGCCAATGACTGGGGTGGGAATGGTTTCAACAAGGCGCCTGAACTTCCCGCCATTCCTCCGGACAATCAGCATTGGCCCTGGGTTCGGGAGGCACAGGCCATCGCGTGCAAGCTACTTCCCAACACCGCCATGGCCTGCACGATCGATCTGGGCGGGAAAATTCACTACCCCGGCAAACAGAGCGTGGCCAGGCGGTTGGCCTACGTCGCCGAGGCACAGGTCTACAAACTCCCCGTGGTAGCCACCGGGCCTAGCTATGTGTCGATGGAAGTGGTTGACAATGCGATCCGGCTCAGCTTTCTGGAAACCGGTCACGGGTTGCTTACGCGCGAGGGTGGCCCGCTCCAGGGTTTCGCCATCGCCGGTAAAGATCACAAATTCGTCTGGGCCGAGGCGACGATCGACGGCAACAGCGTGATCGTCCGTCACCCGCTAGTGCCCCACCCGGTCGCAGTTCGCTACGATTGGTTGAACGATCCCCACGGCAACCTTTATAACGCCGACGGTCTGCCCACAGCCCCCTTCCGCACGGATGATTGGCCGCGAATCTCGACCGAAGCCCGCACCGCGACTGCCGTTCAAATTCCGGAGGGTGCGGCCACGAAGCCCTAAATAGCGATGCGCTCAAAAGAATCGTACCGCCAAGTTGAGCGGTGCGGATCTTCCGGAGTCGCTCAAGTAGGCGATCGGGATTTCATTGCGCACGGCCATTGAGATTGCAAAACCTGTTCTTCGGTGCGGAGCCTTGCGTTGGACCTTCCATCAACGATTTAGAGCATTCGTCACTTTGATCGCGCGCTTCGAGCCTGATTTTGGTAGTCTGATTGTAACGGAGGAGCGATGGCATGGAAGCCTATTCAACGAAGCTGCGTGAACTGGTGCTGGGAGCCTACGAGGTTGGCAAAAAGACGAAGGAGATAGCCGGGATGTTCAAGGTGAGCGTCTCTTGGGCGCGAGGGGTGAAGCGGCGTTGT
>JANXVV010000393.1 GCA_025351525.1 Humisphaera sp.
GAGCAAAGAAAAAAACATGGGCGAGACGCCCATGCCACCGGTGCCAATCGTGCGTCATGGCAATGCAAGTCGTCCGTCCTATAATCGGCCGGTCGTGAGCCTGCCCGTGAATAGTTCTGTGATGCGTCTCATCGACGCCAACGCCAACCGCGCCCGCGAGGGTCTGCGCGTGTTGGAAGATTACGCCCGCTTCATTCTCGATTCGCGAGAACTGTGCGAATCACTCAAATCGATTCGCCATGACCTGACGAACGCCACCCGGGAGATTTTGACGGAGGCGATGGTTCATCGCAACACACCGGGCGATGTCGGCACGACCGTCAAGACGGCGTCTGAGTTGGAACGCGCGGATGTGAATGGCGTCGTCACCGCCGCCGGTAAGCGGCTGGGGGAGGCGCTGCGGGCGATTGAAGAATATCTGAAGACGATCTCGCCAACCGATGCGGCGCGAGTGGAATCGATCCGGTATCGGTTTTACGAAGTGGAGAAGCGTCTGGCCCTCACCCTTCGCCCGAAAAGTCTTTTCGCGAATGTCCGGCTGTATGTTCTGATCACCGAATCCGCCTGCCGGGGAGATTGGTACACCACCGCCGAAGCTGCCATTCGCGGGGGGGCCGATGCGCTGCAGCTTCGCGAGAAAACACTGGAGGGCGGGGAACTGCTGGCCCGCGCCAGGCGATTCGTAGAACTCTGCCGACGAAACCGCGTGATCTCCATCATCAACGATCGGCCCGATATCGCCCTGCTTTCCGGCGCGGATGGCGTGCATGTCGGCCAAGGCGATCTGCCCGCAATCGAGATTCGCAAACTGATCGGTCACGCCAAAATCGTCGGTGTCAGCACGCATCATATGGATCAAGCAAAGCAGGCGGTGATGGACGGCGCGGATTATATCGGGGTCGGCCCGATTTTTCGCAGCGGTACCAAACCGAGGAATTTTGTCGCGGGTTTGGAATACGCACGACAAGTGGCGGATGGCATCTCCATTCCCGCCGTCGCGATTGCCGGGATAACGGAAGAGAGCCTGGGCGAGGTGTTGGCCAGCGGTGTGCGCGCGGTGGCCGTCACCGCCGCCGTGGTTGCCTCCGAAGACCCCGAAGCCGCAGCACGGCGATTGAAAATGCGACTTCATCCACCTTTGCCATCCTGCGAGGCTGCCACTCCATCTTGCGAAATCTTTACAAAGAACCTATGAAACAAACCCTCTGTACCATCGTTGCCCTGCTGATTTTTCCCGCCCTCATTTCCCGCGCCGCTGCTCGGCCCAACATCATCGTCATTCTTTCAGATGACATGGGCTTCTGCGATCTCGGTTGCTACGGCTCGGAAATCCGCACACCGCACCTGGATGCTCTGGCTTCTGATGGCCTGCGGTTCACACAATTTTACAACACCGCCCGTTGCTGCCCCAGTCGTGCCGCGCTGTTGACGGGGCTTTATTCCCATCAGGCCGGCATCGGACATATGACCGAAAGCCATCGAGATCTGGATGGCTACCTCGGCGATCTGAACGACCGCTGCGTCACCATTCCACAGGTTCTGAAGCCCGCCGGTTACGGCACCTACATGGTCGGTAAATGGCACGTCACCCAACACACCGGCCCCGATGGCCCGAAGTTCAATTGGCCGCTTTCTCGCGGATTCGATCAATTTTACGGCACGATCCTCGGCGCGGGCAGCTTCTTCGATCCCGGCGCACTGGTGCGCAACAACACCATGATCTCCGCCTTCAACGATCCGGCGTACACCCCGCAGCAGTATTACTACACCGATGCCCTGAGCGATCAGGCGTGTGGGTTCATCGACGCGCATCACCGCGACCATGCCGATCAGCCCTTCTTCCTCTATGCCGCGTACACGGCGGCGCATTGGCCGATGCACGCGCTGGAAAAAGACATCGCGAAATACAAAGGGAAATATGACGCCGGCTACGAACCGATCCGCAAGGCGCGTTTCGAGAAAATGAAAAGGTTGGGGCTGATCGATCCCGCCTGGGATTTAAGTCCGCAGGCCGGTGAATGGGACAAGGTGCCGAA
>JANXVV010000272.1 GCA_025351525.1 Humisphaera sp.
GACACGTTTTCCGGTCGAAGAAAAACGTGTCCCTCCGGGACTACCGCTAAACGAAGAAGATGCCGGAGATATTCTGGTGTTTCTTCCAGGCGTGGAGGAAATTCGTCGCACGCAGCATCGACTAGAATCGCTTGCGGAAAGGGAAAACATCCTCGTCCTTCCATTGCATGGAAGCTTGCCGGCAGAAGAGCAAACGCTCGCGCTGAAACCTTCGACACGGCGCAAAATTATCCTCGCCACGAACATCGCCGAAACTTCGCTGACGATCGATGGTGTGCGAACGGTGATCGACGGCGGCCTCGCCCGCGTGGCCGGTTACGATCCTCGGCGGGGCTTGGACAAATTGGAGTTGAAGCGAATCAGCCAGGCGTCGGCAACGCAGCGCGCAGGCCGCGCTGGCCGCACGGCACCGGGGCGATGCATCAGGCTTTGGTCGGAGCGCGAGAATAAAGCGATGGCGGCGTTCGATCTTCCGGAAGTCCGCCGGGTCGATCTGTGCGGCACGGTCCTGTCGCTGCACGCGTGGGGCCAGACCGATCCGCGACGGTTCGGCTGGTACGAAGCCCCGGCGGAAGAGATGCTCGCCGCCGCCGAGCGATTGCTGGAAATGCTCGGCGCGCTGACGGCGGAGACGAACGGTAAAATCACCCCGCTCGGAACTCAATTGATGTCGCTGCCGGTGCATCCCCGTCTGGCACGATTGCTTCTGGCGGCGGCGGGCGAAGGACTGCTGCGCGAGGGAGCGACCATCGCCGCACTGCTGTCGGAACGGGATATTTCGCGGGAGGAAAATACCGGTGGCCCGCGCCAGCCGCGCACGCAGGGGCCGTCGGATCTGCTGTTGCGGTTGGATCTTCTAGCCCGCGCGGAGGCGGATCGGTTTCATCCTTCGTTGCGAGATCGCGGGATCGATCCGATCGCCGCCCGGCAGGTGGCGAAGACGCGGGATGATCTGCTTCGAATCGGTCGCCGATTGCCACAGGGAAAACAGCGCGGCGACCTTGATGAAGCACTGCTGCGCCTGCCGTTGCTTGCCTACCCTGACCGGGTGTGCCGACGGCGAGGGGAAACGGATCGCGCGGCCATCGTCGGTGGCGGTGGGGTGCGACTCGCGCCGGAATCCGCCGTCGCCAAGGCGGAGTTTTTTATCGCGCTCGATGCCCGCCACGATGAGCGCAGCAAGACCCGCGAGGCGGCGGTGCGCGTCGCCAGTGAAATTCAAGTGGCCTGGCTTGAAGAAATGTTTCCGCAGGAAATACGGCGGGAGCGGGGTGTGGTATTCGACGTCGAGCGAGGCCGGGTGGTGGGCCGCACCAGTGTTTCATATCGCGATCTGCTGCTGCATGAGGATCGAAACGCGGCCGTCGATCCGGGGTTGGCGGCACAAGCACTGGCCGAGGCCGTGCGTCCGCAGGCGGGGGAAATTTTCCGCGGCAATGAAGATGCCGCCGCAATTCTTGCGCGGTTGCATCTCCTCCGCGAAAAAATGCCGGAACATCCCTGGCCCCTTTTTGATGATGCGGAACTCGGTGAAGTGCTGGCGGAGGCATGTCATGGCAAACGGTCGCTCGACGATATCAAAGCCCTGCCGTTGGCAACGTTGTTGATGAATCGAATGCACTGGCCGCTCGATCGTTTGATCGAGGAACACGCGCCGGATTCGATTGAGGTGCCGACGGGTAATCGGATTCAGCTGGCTTATTCCGTCGGGCAGACACCGGTGTTGGCGGTGCGATTGCAGGAGCTGTTCGGTTGGACCGATACGCCGCGAATTGCGGGGGGAAGGGTGGCGGTGGTGCTGCATCTGCTGGGGCCGAATTATCGGCCGGTGCAGATCACGGATGATCTGCGGAGTTTCTGGTCGACGACTTATTTTCAGGTGCGGAAGGATTTGCGGGTGAGGTATCCGAAGCATTCTTGGCCGGAGGATCCGTGGACGGCGGTGGCGGTGGCGCGGGGGAGACCCCGCAAATAGAGGGAGTGTAATCGTTCGGTCGAAACGTTCATTGTGGCACGGGCTTCCAGCCCGTGTTTACGGTCAAGATCGAAAGAAAATGTTTTGAAAAATAAAATTGATTGACGCATTGAAGGTTTAAACACGGGCTGGAAGCCCGTGCCACGGTGGTGTTTTAGAAGCTTCGGGAATCGAAGTTTTTTTAACTGTTGGCGACGAATCCGGGGCTGCGCAGTTCGTTGCACTCACCGCTGCGCACCGGCTTGAAAATTCGATTTGCTGTTTACGGTGAGGGCGTGCAGGGTTTCGCTGCGGAATCCGATCAGATCGAGAGTGACAAAGTGGTAGCCGGTTTTTTTGATGCCTTCGACGAGCGATTCGCGGTGTTCGACGGCTCGGGGAAAATCAGTCGGCGGCAATTCGATTCGGGCCAGGTCACCATGATGCCGCACCCGAAATTGGCGGAAGCCCAAGTCGACGAGAACATCCTCGGCGGCTTCGATTTGCCGTAAAAGTTCCGGGGTGATGGGCGTTCCGTGCGGCACGCGCGACGACAGGCAAGCCATCGCGGGCTTATCCCATACCGGCAGTTGCAGTTCTCGCGCGATGGCGCGGACTTCATCTTTGGTGATGCCCGCCTCGCGCAGCGGCGATATTACGCCGCGCTCCCGCGCGGCCAACATTCCCGGGCGATCATCCCCCGCATCGCTCGAATTATTCCCATCCGCCACGACGGCCCAACCTTCATCCTTCGCGATCTTGTGGAGTTGATCGTGGAGTTCCGATTTACAGAAGTAGCATCGGTTTGAGAGATTCGCCGCATAGCGGGCGTCGAGATGCTCTTCGGTTTGCACGAGGCGAAACGGCACTTTCAATTGCTCGGCCAATTGCACGGCATCGCGCATTTCCCGCGTTGGGTAGCTGGGTGAAACACCGATGCACGCCAGTGATCGCGCGGCCAACTGCTCATGCGCCACGGCCATCACCAATGCGCTGTCCACTCCCCCGGAGTACGCTACCAGGACAGAGCGGCATTCGCGGAGAACATGGCGAAGGTGATCGAGCTTGCGTTGTGTTTCGGGTGACAGCACGGGGTGGATTATATCGAGACACCGTTCGATGTTCACGCGATTCCATTATTTAGCCGCTCCGCCTGCGGAACGGCTAAATAATCAAGACCGGCCTTTGGTGCTTCCCCTGTACGCCAGCCATTCATATGATGGGCGCAACCGTGAGCTGGAAAACATAGCGATTGCCGTCCCATGGGCCCGTTCACGAATCAGACGATCGGAGAGTGTCATGCCAGTCGATACCGCCACTGAACTGCCCTTCGGCCATTTGAAAAATCAGATGGGCAAGCTGATGGATCAAATGCAAAAGGGGTTTTACGCGTTTTCGCCCAATGAGACGTGGACGCCGCTCGTCAATCTTTACGAAAGCGAGGAGAGCTATATTGTCTGCGTCGACCTTGCCGGCGTGGTGAAGGATGAGATCGACCTGCAGGTTCATCGGCAGTGCCTGACGCTTCGGGGCAATCGGCAGGTTCCGACGCAGCCGCGAGAGGATGCGGGGGATGTGCCGGTGCCGAGGTATCGCGTGCATTTGATGGAGATCGATCACGGGCATTTTGTGCGTGAGGTCGAACTGCCGTGCGATGTGGAGAGTGACAAGATCGTCGCGGAGTACCGCAACGGGCTGTTGTGGATTGAACTGCCTAAGAAAAAATGAAAGGACTCATGGCTGAATCTCAAATCATTGAACGCACTCCCACCAGTACGATCATTCGTTCTGCGGGCGGCAACGGGCAGACGCTGACGATTCCCCTGCTGCTGCCGATCCTGCCGATTCGCAACATCGTCGTCTTTCCCGGCACGGTTATGCCTTTGAACGTCGGACGGCAGAAGAGTAAAAATCTGCTCGACGAAGTGATGCCGGGTGAGAAAATTATCGGGGTGGTCGCCCAGAAAAATCCCGAATCCGAGGATCCGCATCACCCCGATCTCAACACCGTCGGGGTGGCCTGCATGATTCTCAAGCTCTTCAAACTGCCCGATGGCAATCAGTCCATCATCGTTCACGGGCTGACGCGATTTCGGCTGATGGGCATCGAGCAGACCGAACCGTTTCTGCTCGGGCGGGTGGAAGTGCTTGAAGAAGTGCTGGAGCCATCCGCTGAATTTGAGGCGTTGGTGGCGTCGGTGCGGTTGCAGGCGAATCGGGTGATCGAGCTGTCGCCAAACACGCCGGATGAAGCGGCGCAAGTGCTGAACAGCATCACCCAACCTTCGGCGCTCGCCGATTTTCTCGCGGCGAATCTGCAGGCCGACACCGCCGACAAGCAGAAATTGCTCGAAGAACTCGATATCGAAAAGCGCCTTCGTCAGATCGCCGGCCGGCTCGCCACTCAATTGGATGTGCTGGAATTGCAGTCGAAGATACAGTCGCAGGTGAAGGAGAACATCGACAAGTCGCAGCGCCGCTATTATCTGCAGGAGCAGATGAAGGCGATTCGCAAGGAGCTTGGCGAAGGCGATCCCAATGGTTCCAGTGAGGTCGAGTCGTTGCGTGAGAAACTCGTCGCCGCCAAACCGCCGGAAGGGGTGATGAGGGAGGCCGACCGCGAGTTGGGCCGGTTGGAATCCATACCCTCCGCCTCGCCGGAATATGGCGTCATTCGCACCTATCTTCAAATTCTCAGCGAACTGCCCTGGAGCAATTCCACCGTCGACAAACTGGATCTGGCGGAAGCCAAAAAGATTCTCGATCGGGATCATCACGATCTGGAAAAAGTGAAACGGCGGATTCTGGAATATCTGGCCGTCCGCAAACTGAAGCCCGAGGGCGGCGGGGCGATTCTGTGCTTTCTTGGCCCGCCCGGCGTTGGTAAAACCTCGCTCGGCAAGAGCATTGCCGAGGCGATGGGGCGCAAGTTTATCCGCGTGGCGCTCGGTGGCGTGCGCGATGAGGCGGACATTCGCGGCCATCGGCGAACATACATCGGATCGATGCCTGGCCGGGTGATTGCCGAGCTGCGCAAGGCCGGCACCAACAATCCGGTGATGATGCTCGATGAGGTCGACAAGCTCGGCAACGATTTTCGCGGCGACCCCTCTTCGGCACTGCTCGAAGTGCTCGACCCGGCTCAAAATAACACGTTCACCGATCACTATTTGGATGTGCCGTTCGATCTTTCCAAAGTGCTTTTCATCGCCACCGCCAATTCGATGGACAACGTGCCCGGCCCGCTGCGCGACCGCATGGAGGTGATCGAAATCCCCGGCTATACGCAGAACGACAAACTGCACATCGCCAAACGCTATCTCGTCCCGCGACAACTCGATGCGAATGGTGTGGGCCTGAAGCACGTCAAATTCAAGGACTCCGCCTTGAAGCTTGTGATCGAAAGTTACACGCGCGAAGCGGGCGTTCGGAATCTCGAGCGGAGCATCGGTTCGGTCGTGCGGGGGATTGCCGCCGAACTGGTCGGGGGTAAAACGGAGAAGGTGGTGGTCGATGAAAAGACCGTCGGCAAATTTCTCGGCCCGATCCGTTTCGAGCCGGAACTGGCCAGCCGTACCAGCGTCGCCGGCGTGGCGACGGGCATGGCGTACACGCCGGTCGGCGGCGACATCCTCTTCATCGAAGCCACCCGCATGCCCGGCAAGGGCGGAATCATTTTGACGGGTCAGATCGGGGATGTGATGAAAGAATCCGCGACGGCGGCGTTCAGCCTGATCCGCTCGCGTGCCGAGGAACTGGGCATCGACCCGAAATTACTGGCTGAGAGCGACGTGCATATTCACGTGCCCGCCGGCGCAATCCCGAAAGATGGTCCGAGCGCCGGGGTGGCGATGTTTACCGCGCTTGCCTCGCTGTTTCTCAATAAGCCGGTGCCGTTCGATCTGGCGATGACCGGTGAAATCACCCTGCGCGGTTTGGTGCTGCCGATCGGTGGACTGAAGGAAAAAACGCTGGCTGCCAAGCGGGCCGGTATCAAGCAGGTGATCGTGCCGAAACGCAATCAGAAAGATCTGCCCGAGATTCCCGATGAGGTGAAAAACACGCTGAAGTTCCATTTTGTCGAAAATATCGATCAGGTGTTGGAAATTGCGCTGAATGTTAAAAAGCCGCATAAAAAGAAGGTCGCGAAGGTTTAGGCACCGTCTCCGCCCGCCGGTGCTGCGGGCCAGCTAAACTCACCTGCCATGGCGAAGACGTCACAAATTTTGCCGAACATCCCCAAGATGTCGGCCACTCCGCGTCCGGAGTCCTTGCCTTATGAACCGGTTTGCGCGGTGTTTCGACGCTACTTGCATCAGGCGAAGCTCAAATTCACCCCGGAACGCGCGATGATTCTGGATGCCGTGTTGCGGAAGGAAGGGTTATTCGAACCGGAGGGATTGATCGATTACCTCAAAAGTTTGGGGCATCGCGTCAGCCGTGCGACCGTGTATCGAACCCTGAGCCATCTACAGGATGCCGGGATTCTCAAGCAGGTTTTCTTCGACAATAAACAGTCTTATTATGAAGTGATTGCCGGTCGCCAGACCCACGACTATTTGATCTGTGTCGCAACGGGGCGGGTGATCGAATTCAACAGCGACAAACTGCGGATGCTGCGGGATGAAGTCTGTCTGCAGCACGGTTACGATCCCATTTCACACCGATTTCAGATCTTCGGCCTCAGTCCCGAAGGAAAATCGTTGCCGCAGAACACGGCCAAGCCTTGATCCGACAGGATCGAACAAGATCGAAAAAGATCGAACTTTATTTGGAAGTGTGAACGCGGCGAAGCCGCCTCCGATTCGGAGCGGGCTTCAACGAGCCTGGGATGGAAAACGACCGTTCTCGCCCGCTCCGAATCGGAGGTGATTTTGATGTCCACGGTTCCAAATAAAGTTCGATCTTGTAGTATAAACGCCTTCACACCCGATTTGCATGTCCTGTTCGAGAGTACCAGCCACACGATTTATTGATGCGCCTGTTTGAGGAGTACGCATCTGAGATTCTTAATATTTACTCGTAATACTTTGTCGTTTCTCATCGCTTTATGAAGGGGGAGAATACTTGTCGTCATTCATTCTTTTCGGAACCGTGGACATCAAAATCACCTCCGATTCGAAGCGGTCATTATCGCTTGTTTTAAACGGGGAGGTCGTCGAAGCCCGCTCCGAATCGGAGGCGGCTTCGCCGCGTCCACACTTCCGAAAAGAACGAATGACTCCCGGCACGGGAGCCGCTCAGCCCGACTGAAGAAGCCTACGACTTAACACATCGCCGCAAACGTAGCCGCCGCCAGCAGCGCAATTTTGATCTTCATGGTCCAAAAACGCGGGTTTGCCATAGTCGATGTAAAAAGGGTAAGCACTTCGGTCTCCATGCAGGTTGTAATAACAATCGCAATGCCATGCCGGAATTTGGCAGAAGATACCGCCTCGGCAACAAATTTCCAAGAAGATTCCGCATTTGTGTGGCCGGGAGATTTGGGCGGCCTATGCTTTATGTTGCCGTTTTGCCACGAGGTTGTTTGTATTGGAAGTCTTCCAATAAGCGGCTGAAAGGTCTTTTTAAAAGCAATTGTATGAAAGTTGCGAAAATGTGTGTTTAAGTCCAGACGATTTGCAACTTAACCCTGATTTGATTGTAATTTAAAGTAACTTATGAGCAAGATTCACCATTCTCCGAAAGCAGATGTTTTAGACGCCCTGAGTGGTTTTGACGGAGACGCCCCCGCGTACCGCCGGCTGTTTGAGGCGGTCGCCGGTCGGATTCCATTCTCGCAAGCCGTTCTGGTATCCACCTTTCCGCGCGGCGGAACGCAGTTGATCCAACCGATGCAGATGCCGGATGGATTCTCGCGGGCCTATTCCAAAGGTCTTTTTACATGCGATGGCCCGACTTGGCAGGCGCTGTTGAAGAATCGTCCCGTCACTGGAAAGGATTGCGTCGCATCGGGCAGCCTCGATTCAAGTGAGTACTATCGGAAAATGATGGAGCCTCACGGATTGGCGTATGTCGCGGCGGTTCGTCTGCCCAGCCCGATCTTGAGGGGGTATCCCGGCGCATTGCATCTTTACCGTCGTGCGGAGGAACCCGCATTTAGTTCTGAGGACTTGAAAAATCTGGGTCATTTGGCGGCTCAAATCGGACCGATCATCGATTCCGCCCGCGAATCGCGGGTGCTGGATACTTGCGGGCCGCAACTTCCCTGGGAATATGCCAACAACTGCCGTCAGTTTATCTTTGATCGAAAGGGGCGGCAGGTTGCTCTTTTCGATAAAAAATCGGTGTTGGACGATCAGTTGAAGAGCGCGATTCGGGATCTGGTCGCGGGTCGATTGGAAGCCGTCAATGGTGAAGCGGTGGTGAGCGATCGGGTGGAGCTGCCCGACAGCCACGGCGAGAAGTGGGCGTTTCGGACGGTCGTTCATCGCACCTTCCCGGCGCTCGGTGATGGGCCTTATGTATTTCTGTGCATTCAGCCTCCCGCCTGCGAGTGGAACGCGATTCGGGTGGGCGATATACAAGCGGATGCCGAGGTATCGCGTTTGGTGCCTTCGTTGAAGTTTATGCAGGCCGAGTTCCATCGAGTGCCAACTCTCAATGAGATTGCGTCAAAATCACACCTCAGTCCGTTTCATTTCCATCGTCGATTCACCGAGCTGCTTGGGCTGACGCCTAAGCATTTCCTGTTGTCTTGCCAAATCACGCAAGCCAAACGGATGTTGATGGAACGGAGGATTACCCTGGCTGAAATCTCTGCCGAATGCGGGTTCGCGCATCAAAGCCATTTCACCAGCCGATTCAAGCAGGCGACGGGACTGACCCCAACCCGCTGGCGTCGATACGCCACGGAAAATTTCAGTGTGGCGGCAGCAGTGAAAAGTTCTTGAGTTGAATCCGCTTATGGCTTAAAATCCTGCGTGGGCCTGCTGAGCTGATATTTGAGACAGCCACAACCGAAGAAGGGTTCCCCCGGTTCAGGTTAGAATAAAGTTGCGACGGATGAGGGGGGATAGCGAGATGGCAACTATGCAGGATATCATCGCGCAAATCCAGTTCAGTGTCTTCCTCGTCAATAAGCCGGGAGTGCTGGCTCAGGTGACGGGTGCGTTGGCCAAGGCGAAAGTGAATGTCGTGGCGATGACGCTAGTGGATTCGCAGGAGCATGGCGTGTTGAGGCTCGTCGCCGAAGACGCACAAGCCGCCCGCGAAACGCTCGGGCGGTTGAATCTGCCGATGACCGAAACCGAGGTGCTTCGGTTGGAAATGTCCAACCGCCCGGGTGCGCTGGCGGACATCGCCACCTTGCTTGGCGAGAATCACATCAACATCAACTATGCCTACTGCACCAGCGGTGCGCCGGGCGGGCATACCACCGGCATCTTCAAAGTTGCCGACCCGAAAAAAGCGGAAAAGGTGCTGAAAGCAAGTGGCGGTAAGCACAAGGAAGCCGTCGTGCGGCGGCCTGCCGATCGGCGATGATCGAGTTCATCAGAGACGATCCATTCGAGGTCCATCATGCGAAATATGTTCGGCTTAGCTGGAATTCTCGTGACGGTGGGGGTGGTCGCCTGGATTCTAAACAGCGCCTATTTGCCGCACACACAGGCGGTCATCACGGCTCAAAAAAGCATGCAACCGACGATCAATCGGATCGCCTCGCAGGGTGACGACGGCGTGCCGGTGGCGAAATCAGCCGTGCTGGTTCCGATTGAAACCAACGGAAAACTACGCGGGCTTTCGGTGCAGAGCATCGTCCAAGGTGGCGGGCTGCAAACGGTTTACGGCCTGATGCCCGGCGATGTCATCCGCCGCATCAACGGTTTTGTGATCGGTGAATCCGGCAACGCCAGTGTGGAAGATGAAAGTTCGGCGAAGGATTTTTTGTGCGTCGATGCCTATCGAGGCCACTGGCCGCTCACCGTCGATCGTGGTGGGACGGAAATTTCCCTTCCCACCCAGCGCAGTTTCTCACCCCCGCCCGCAGCGAACAATAGCGGCAAGACAACTCCCGCTCAATGATCCAAGAGCATGTTTAAAAACATAGCGGTGGCTGTAGTAGCATGGGCTAACAGCCCATGTTTTTGTATTTGAAAAAGAAAATCATGGGCTGGTGGCCCATGCTACGGAAAACCCGACCGACTTCCTAAACATGCTTTAAGCCTTGGTGGTTATTCCGGCATCGGCACGGTAAATTTCCCCCACACAGTGACGATCTTCACAGGCTTCTCCGCATCCGGTGGCTCGAACCAGCGAAACTGTCCTTCCAGTTCAATCGTTAACTTACCTCCGGCCTCCGTTGCAAACAGGATGTGAATTTCGATCGGCTCCAGCACCGCCGCTCCGCCATTGAGCGTAAGGCCGTTCAGTGTTTCAGAACGTTCCGGATCATCGTTGGAAAAATGCCATGCCGTTCCTCCCAGATTCGCCGGATCGTCGATGTCTTCAAGGGTGAAATCGAAATTGAAGGAGTTTCCGTTTGCGGCATCCGCCGAGGGCGTGGACCACTGAACCGCCACGCCATTGCCGGTCCCTTGCGCGCGGAGTTCCCCATCGGGAAAAAGAACCGGCGCATCGTCAATGCTCAATGAGATACCGTGTGCCGATGGGTTTGCGGCGGACTGCTTGGTCGGAAGCAATCTTGCTGAATCCGCCTCGCCCTTGCCGCAACCGACCAGGAAGAAGAGGGCGGCGCATAGCGCGAGATTCAGAAATGGATGTTGAAAGAAGGCAATCGCATTTGGCCTTCCGGTCCCCTCCCCCCATGTACTCATGGGGGGAGGGTTAGGATGAGGGGTCTTTCTTCGTGGCGAGAAGACGTTCCATTGCTCGACTCGGCGCAAGAAAAATGCAAAACCCCTCACCCTAACCCTCCCCCCGGCGTACCGGGGGGAGGGGATCGGAAATTTCGAATGCGATAGCCGAGGATGTTGAAATGGTTTGATTCGGCTCATTCGAATGCTTGTCCTATTTCTCTCAATAACTGTACATGATTGATGATGCACAGTCATTCAGTACCCGACCCACGCTCCAGACGATACCATAACCCCATGCCCAGCACCGCAGCCGACGTTCCCGCGATCACTTCGATCCTCTGCGAACAGTGCGGCTACACGCTCGACGGCCTTCCGCCGGAGTCGCGCTGTCCCGAATGCGGGAAACCGGTGATTGAAAGTTTGAGTGGAGATGGTCGAAGTCCCGCCGAATGGGAAGGCGCGCGGCGCAACCTTCCGAATTTTCTGCGCACGACATGGCAAGTGATCGTAAAACCGAGCACTTTCTTTCGAGCGACCACCACGCGGGGACCGATTCGTCCCTCCAAGATCTTCGCGAGAATCCAATGGTGCATCGCGTCTATCCTGCTCGCGACGGCCGGCTACATCCACTGGTTTGGCGTGATGTCTAACGATCCCCTCACCGGCCTGCTTCCCCAACTCGCCTGGCTGGGACTCTACGTCCTGACCTTCGCTTCGCTCTTCGGGATAACCCTGCTGGCCGCCAGTTTAAGCGCATGGGAAGGTCGCTATCGCGGCATGAGGCTCCCCAGGCCGGTCGTGCTGCGGGGTCTTTACTATCACGCCGCCCACTATCTGCCGGTTTCCCTTATCGCCCTGGTGTCCACCGGCGGCTATGCCTGCCTCTACCACCGATATCCCTTCGCGTATGCTTCCTTCATCACCTATTATCTCTACGCGCTCTCCGCCGAAGTGATTCTCGCAGCCGTCTACCTGTTCTGGACCTATTGGGCCGCAATGCGGAATATGATGTATGCCAATCGATAAGTCCCCCATAGAACCACCCGTTTCACCCATCCTCCAAACCCCGCGAAAAGTGTACCTGCCTTCGGGGGTACGCTTCTTTCTGCTGGCATTGCTTTTCATGGCCATCGGGGCGGCCTACTACCTTATCCGGCACTCAGAGATCGGTGCCCAACTGCATGATTGGAAGGGATTGCTTCGCTGGGCCAACGAACATAGCCGAACCGTTCTCGGTTGGGTTGCGGCACATCCCATCGAGGCTCCCGCGCTTCTCATCGGCGCTTACTTGCTCTGCACGCTTTTGATGCTCCCCGTCTGGCCCTCCCAGCTGGCGGCAGGCTACTGCTTCGGGCTGTTTTTCGGCATTTTGTGGTGCCAGATCGGAGCCGTCATCGGCGGTGTGGCGGCTTTGATCTTGTCTCACCTCCTGGTCGGTCAATGGTTCCGCGCTCGATACGAATCGCGGTTTAAAAAGCTTCAGCGGATCAACGATCAACTTGGCCACAGCGGCCTGTATGTCGTCATGGGCATTCGCCTCTGCCATATGCTCCCTTTTGGATTGAGCAATTACCTGTTCGGCCTGACCACCATCACCGTCGCCGATGTCACCCTCGGCACGTTCGGCGGGGGGATGCCGGCGGTCGGCATTTACGTGATTCTTGGAGCGGGGCGTGCGAAGGATTGGCGGGCGTGGGCGGTCATCGGCGCGATCAACGTGATGTTGTTGATTCCCGTCGTCCGCCGGTATCTGAAACGTCGATCGATTGTTTCCGGGTCGAGGCGGCTTTGATTTTTTAGCCCAGATTTCGCACTCCAGTGCTTTGTCACAACTAAAATGTCGGTTCGGACCCATATTGGCACCCGACATTTTAAGTGTGACTGAACACTAGCGCCCTTCTCACGTTGGTGAAGTGATTTTGAAGGAAGTGCCGCCGGTGCCCCTACCGGCGATCTTCGGTCTTGCACGCGGGATCCCGCCAGCACTTCAATCGAATCCCGCCATGAACGCCGTACCGTCGTGAAAAACGCACTGGCTGAACAAAACTGAACTAAACTGAACATCTTTTGTATGAGTTCTCCGAAATTACTCAGGCTCAACTGGAATACTTGTCAGGTATCCGCATCTATGAAAGCGACGCTAGACCGCCTTTGCATCCTGGCAGGAAAATCACCTCGCAAGCGAGACCGTTAAACGTTGGGAGCCAAATTAAATAAGCAAGGCCCGCCGATGAGGGCGGGCCTTGCTGAACTACGTCTCCGATTCATGCGAACACGAACCGATTTTTACTGCCAGGGCATGAGGACGCTGTCGTCCTTGTGAGCCGGACCTCTCGTCAAGGCGGGATCGCCGGTACCGTTGGGACTCGTCACACCGGTCGCTGCGACTTTGGAACCCTGGGCATAGATGTTGTCCTGATTCACACCCGCAAAGCAGGTGTGCTGGAATTCGACATGGCCATCGCCATACAAGACGTTCTCGCCTTGCGACTGGTGATTTTTGCTGTTGCCGAGCATCTGATCCTTGCCGTTGGAGGTGGTTCGCACACCGGCCAAATCCGTCGAACCGGCAACTTTGATACCTGGGTTGAGGTCTGCGGCAATGGCAAAGTCCGCCTTGAGGGTGTTCGTCCAGCGGAAGCCGTCCGTCACCGCAGCAGCCTGCGGATACATATCTTCGATGCTATAGCTGCAATTCAGGAAGATGCCTTTCGTATCGCCCGTGAAATTGCTTTGATTCTGAACGTTGCCGCGGAGGGCGACCGGTGCCGCCTGATAGGAGTCTGGTTCCGCGTTGCTGCTCGGGCAGACGAACACGGCAGCCGTCATATCCTGCGTCCGAAGAAGCAGGAAGATGGCGGCACCGATGTTGTTCACACCGACCGGGGTACCCGTAGCGGAAAACGGGTTAGCCACGCTATTACCCGTATTGTTAATGATGACGTTTTTAGTCGTATCAAAATTGGTCCGCGGGAAGTTACCGTTATTCTCGTTGGCGTACAGTTGCAGCGCCTGACCCATCTGGCGCAGATTACTGCCGCATTTGACGCGATTGGCGGTCTCGCGGGCTTTGCTCAACGAGGGAAGCAGGATCGAGATCAGCAGAGCGATGATCCCGATGACGACGAGCAGTTCGACGAGCGTGAAGCCCTTGAACTGCGAACGATTCCGACGCTTCATGATGAAGCTCCTTTCGATGCGTCGCCCAGAAGACTCGTCCGGCAGGACCTGATCGGCTCATGCCGACGTCGTATCAATATAACAATATGATGATGACGTTTGAGATTCGCTCAAGCACGACAAGGACATTAAGCGATAAGGTCAGGCCGACTAAAGAATCCAAAGGCGACAACTTGAGACCCATCGGCGAACACCGCCGATGGTAAATTTCCAAACTTAAAAGTCCGCTGCAACTGCCTACGCATGGGGTCGATTAAAAGTTCAATTCAAACAATTTTCATTTTGCAATCGATCTCTTTCAACGGCGGACTGTCGGTAGTGTACCAAAGAGTTCTTTCGCGAGTCAATCAAAATCTGAAAAATCAAAAATTTGTTTTGTGAAGGTGGTGATTTCAACGACGGCGTGCCGGTCGCAGTGGAGCCACCATTAAAACAAGCGGGGAACTGCGAAGGCGCGAAAGCGCGAAGTTAAACGCGACGGAAATTCCTTTTTTAATTTCTTCGCGTTTAACTTTGCGCTTTCGCGCCTTCACGGTTTCTTTGAGTTTTTTGGACCGGGTGCAAAGGACATCTTGCGAACTACATCCGCTTCGCCCACAATCAAACCGGTTTCAACTGACATTTCGCGGAGCATACGCATGAGCCAAGCCACTTCGGATTCGATCGCCGCCACGCCACTGAATGATGCCACCTTTCGCAGCCCGCGCATGCAGTTGTTCGTGATGATGATTCTGGAGATTGCCATCTGGGGGGCCTGGCTGCCCAAAGTGTTTCCCTACATGGGAATGCTCGGGTTTGAGCCTTGGCAACAACAACTGGTCGGCTGTGGATTCGGCATCGCGGCGCTGGTGGGCATCTTTTTCAGCAACCAGTTCGCCGACCGAAGTTTCGCGGCGGAGAGGTTTCTCGCCTTTAGCCATTTGATCGGGGGATTGGCCCTGCTGGGGTGCGCGTTCACCACTTCATTCTGGCCGTTCTTCAGTTGCTTCCTTCTGTATAGCCTGCTCTATGTGCCGACGATCTCCGTCGCCAATTCGCTGGCGTTCGCCAACCTGCGCGATCCGGCCAAGGATTTCGGATTCGTCCGCATGGGCGGCACCATCGGTTGGATTCTCGTCAGCTATCCGTTCATCTTCCTGCTCGGCGCGCACGCCACCGTGAAGGAGACGAGCCTGATCTTCATCGTCGCGGCGATCCTGTCGTTCATCATGGCCGGGTACAGCCTGACGCTTCCACACACCCCGCCGCGTAAATCTGCGGGCGATCAAGACGGCCTCGCCTGGCTGCGCGCGGGCAAGCTGCTCGCGATCCCCTACATCCTGCTACTTTTCATCGTGACGTTCATCGACTCCACCATCCACAACGGTTACTTCATGGTGTCCGATGCGTTCCTCACCCAGCGCGTCCACATCGCCGGCAACCTCTCGATGGCGGTGATGAGCCTCGGCCAGATCGCCGAGATTCTCACGATGGTCGTCCTCGGCAAAGTGCTGCTGCGGCTGGGTTGGAAATGGACGATGATCGTCGGCATCCTCGGTCACGCCGCCCGCTTCAGCGTGTTCGCCTTCTTCCCCGATTCCAAGTGGATCATCGTCGCTATCCAACTCGTCCACGGCGTGGCCTACGCGTTCTTCTTCGTCTCGGTCTACATCTTCGTCGATGCGGTGTTCCCCAAAGATGTCCGAACCAGCGCGCAGGGATTATTCAACCTGTTGATTCTCGGCGTCGGCCAGGTGGCCGCCAGCTTCCTGTTCCCGATGATGGTCGCCCAACTGACCCACAACGGCACGACCGATTATCGCACGCTGTTTTTGATCCCCACGGGCATGGCATTGGTGGCGGTGATTTTGATGGCCCTGTTTTTCAAACCCCCGACGTTTGCGCCGGAGCAGGCGGTTGCAGGACATTGACGCGCGGATTCCACTCGATGGAAATTGTTTTGATAGCCGAGGGAGGAAATCCCGGGGCTTCCGCCCTCGGCGATCAAAATGATTTGTGGAATTAAATTCCTTGCCGAGGAAAGGGCGTAAACAACTTCCGGGTTTTCAGGGAAACCGGGTGCCACAGGTCGCGGTACTCCGAGACCTGTGTCTTTCGGCCAAACAAGCACAGGTCTCGGAGTACCGC
>JANXVV010000273.1 GCA_025351525.1 Humisphaera sp.
TCGCATCCACCCCGCCCGTCGGCGATAACTTTAATTGAGGAAGCGGGGCCAACAAATCCTTGATGTAGCCCGGCCCCAGTGCCGTCGAAGGGAAAATTTTGACGATGTCCGCGCCGGCGGTCCAGGCGCGGAGGATTTCCGTCGGGGTGAAGGCGCCGGGCACGCTGATCTTCCCGTATCGCCGTGTGGTGGCGACGACCTCTTCGTCAAAGTTCGGCGACAGCACGAACTCGGCCCCGGCGGCAATGGCATCGCGACAGGTTGAAGCATCCAGCACCGTGCCGACTCCCACCACCGCCCGATCCCCCAGTCGGTCCGCCAGCATCTCGATTCCGCGAATGGCTTTGGGTGTGCTCATCGTCACTTCAATCGCCGACACACCGCCGGCGAGCAGCGCCTCGGCGATCGGCAAGAGCAGTTCCGCCGAAGGGGCGCGAATCACCGCGATCACCCCGGCCTCCAGAATCGCCTGCATCAGTTGTTCTTTAGTGCGAGCCATCCATGACTTTTAACACGCGCAGGTCACATCTTCCAGCGGGAAGCGAGACACCTCTCATTTAGCCGTCTCGCTTCCGAGGGGCGTCCGGTGGGACCATCGCCCGATGCGCTTCGCAAGCGAAACGGCACCATCATTCAGTCCAGCGCCAGATACCAGAACAGCGATACCGCCTCTTTCACCAGATCGTGATTGGAGGAGAGATGCGTGTCGAGCCCGGCGATCTCGAACCCGGCTTTCGCCAGGAACTGATTGGCCGGGAAGTGATTCGTCTGTGTGCGCGCCGCCACCGCGCGCATCCCCCGTTCCCGGGCGGTGGCGATCATCGTGAACAACATCGCGCTGCCGATGCCCTGCCTACGCAATTCATAGTCGACGCGAACCTCCAGGACGCGCAGCACACCCGCCGTCGCATCCAGTTGTGCCACCGCCAGGGCCGCGAGATCTCCCTCGTGTTCGAGCGCGAGCGCGGCCCCGTCTTCGATGCCAGACAGCACTTGCCGCAGTGCAAACCGCCGATCATCATCCAGCGCATTCGGTTCGATCAACTTCACCCGCAACGGGCGGTCCTCCAGCTTCCAACTCACGGCCATGCCCTCCCCGCTGCGATCCAGATGAAGGTATCGGGACGATTCAAGGGTGCCGTCGATTTCGAGCAGGCGGTCCAGATCGGCCAATGTCGCGGCGCGGATTTCCATCGAAGCAGAATACCAAACTATTCCGCGCGATGGCACTTATTGAATGATGCGCCTTGATCCACGGCGGGGGTTGCGGAAGCTTGCGCCCACGAAGGGACACGAGCGAAGAACACGAAAAAGAAGGACTGAATTCTCTTCTTCGTGTCCCTTCGTGGGCTCCAAGGAGGGGAGGGATGACTCGAAACTCGAAATCAGAAATCAGAAATCAGAAAAAAGCTCGAACGGGGGAAATGGAAGAAAGCTCGAAGTTCGGAAGGACGCCAAAGGGGCTTCCTCGCTGGTTCGAGCTTTGCATTCTCCGCGTTCAAGCTTTTTTCTGATTTCGAGTTTCGAGTTTCGCGTTTGAGGTTTCAAGTTTCACGCGCCTCATCCCGCCGAGACGCCGAACGATCCACCGCTGACATAGCCCCCATCCGGTGTGCGGGCGGCGGGGTCCGAATCGCCGATGATCGCCGTATCCCCGATGTTCACCGTGCCGTTCGGCACCACCTCCGTCGCGCTGGCGAAATCCACCCCGCCCGCCTGCAGTCCGCACGCCCCGAACGTCCAACTGGCCGGTGGGTTGGCATGATCGACGTTGACCGGGCGATCGAACATCAGCAGCACATCCCCGCCCGCTGTGAGAATGATCGCGATCACGTTGGCGTTGACCGGCGGTGGCACCGGGGCCGGATCGGGCAGGGCGAAGTTCCCCGCGACATTGCGCGGGTCGGCGCGGTTGTGGGCGCTGCGGGCGGGTCTGGGTCGCATGGTGTTCCTTGGGAGGGCGTGGATTGGAAAGATTCAAAACGGGCGCAAAGACACAGAGAGCGCAAAGACCGCAAAGAAGAAATCAGGAATGGTGGGTTTCCTTCAATAGGAGCCGACCCGTCATTTTGAGGTACACCGAAGAATCCGCGTTTCCCGTCGACTGACGCCAAATCCTACCGAGTACGTCCGGATGACCGTGTCCCACTCTTCCAACCAAATCCCCCCTTTGAATTCTTTGCGCTCTTTGCAGTCTCTGCCTCTTTGCGCCCCTCTTGTCAGTCACGCCGCGATGTTCCGCACCAGGTCCGCGCTCACCGGCCCGGCATCGCCGCGCGTGCTGACCCACTTGGCCCGCATGTGCGCCACCTGCCCGGCCAGCGTGCCGGGGAAGGTCAGCGTATAGTCCGCCTTGCGCACCCGCCCCTGATACGTCCACGCCGCCAGATCGACCGGCGGCGTCGCGCCGGAAATTCCAACGAACGTCCATAAATCAGCACCGTCGACGCCGATCGGCTTCGATCGCTTGTTCGGCGTCGCCTCATCCGCCAGGCGCAGGCCGAACGTCAGCGGGGCCATGTCCAGCACGTTGATCAAAGGCCGGGTCACCGGCGGGGCCACCGGCGTGCGGACATGGTCCGGCACGGTGATCCCGAGCGAGATTTTCTGCGCCGCCGTGACGGAGAGGCTCGCCTGAATGCGTTTGGCCAGCGCCCGAATATCCGCTTTCAACTGGGCCTTGGCGGTGTCCTTGGCCATGATCGAGGTGGGCGTGCGCGTGTTCGGTGTCTGGCACACACTCAACGCGGTCGTATAAGTGGCGACCAAAGCGGCCAGCGCCGCGGCATCCCCGATCAGCAACGAAAACGCGCCGGGTGAACCGCTTATCAAAGTCGAGAAATTCGCCGAAAAAGTCGCGAGCGCCCCATCTTTCGAAGGCAAAAAGTAAGGCTGTGCCATGATGGCTCCTATGTGTTGGAAATGCCCCTCCGCTCCAACACCGCCGCAGGCGGCTGAATCCCGGCGAAAGCCGGAGAAAGGTATTTCGGATAGGGGTTCCATCGGCGGAAATGTCGAGAGGGTTAATCAGCAGCAGACATTATATTATAGAGGCGGGGTACATGTGACCGGGTGCCACGGGTCGCGGTACTCCGAGACCTGTGCTCTTGGGCCGCCGAAAGACACGGGTCTCGGGTTTCCGGTTTCGCCTTTCTCCCACAGCTCCTCCGCCAACCGCAGGGCGTTGGGTGCCACGGGTCGCGGTACTCCGAGACCCGTGTCTTTCGGCGGCCCAAGAGCACAGGTCTCGGAGTACCGC
>JANXVV010000275.1 GCA_025351525.1 Humisphaera sp.
CGCCCATGTTTTTGAATTGAAAACATGGGCGGGTAGCCCATGCTACGCAAAAATTCAGAGGCTCTCGAAATGACAATAGGTTTGTGAAGTCGCCCGAAACGGAAATGCTTTATGAGTTCGCCTCTGCGTCCCGTCTTTGTCATCGGTGGCCTCACCTTGGCCGTGGCGCTGGTGGTGGGTATCTCCGAATGGCGGACGGCGCATGCGGTTGAAATTGTGCCCTGGCGCGGGGATTGGGAATCGGCGAAGGCCGAAGCCGTGAAATTGCATCGGCCGCTGTTTGTCTATTTCACCGCCGGTTGGTGCCCGCCTTGTCAGGAGATGAAAAAGACCACCTGGGCCAATAAAACAGTGAAGGCCGTGCTGGAAAAGTTCGTGCCGGTGAAGGTCGACGTGGAGGCGCACCCGGAGATCGCGGAAAAATTCGGTATCAATTCGATGCCGACCTATGTGATTCTTTCGGAGCAGGGCGATGTGTTGCGGCATCGCAGCGGCATGATGATGCCGGAGGAAATGTTGCGATGGCTGGAGAATTAGGAAGGTTTGACCGAAACAACGGATGAGGAAATCCCGATAAACTCTGTTCCGGGCGCGATCCCCCGGAATGATTTGTGAATGGATGGAGCTGAAGTTTCTGTTGTCCACCGACGCCGCAAATTCTCGCCCTTCGCCTGAAACGCCGCTCGGCGAGGGGGTGGTTACGCCCCAATTCATCCGCCGTAGTGTGACTTCCGGGCCGTTGGCGCAGCGGGCGACGCAGGGGTTCGCCTGGTTGATGCTACAGACGTTCGCCACCAAAGCGGTGGGACTGGGGGCTGAAGTATTTCTCGCACTCTGGTTGCTCAAGCGAGACTACGGCGTGCGCGGCAACATCACCGCGATCTTCCTGTTCGCCAACGTGCTGCAGGATGCGGGGATCAATCACGTCCTCATCAATCGTCAACACAAACTGGCCCGCTGGGCCAATGCCGCCTTCTGGGCGTCGATCGCCATCGGTCTGGCCGGTGGGGTGATCCTGGCGTTGCTCGCCCCTTTGTTATCGAGAGCCTATCACACGCCTGAGTTGCTCGGGATGATTTTGATCCTGGCCGTGCGATCGCCGATCAATGCGTTGAGCGCGGTTTCGTATGCCAAATTGCAGATTCAATTGCGCTATCGGGCGCTGGCGATCACCAGTTTTGTCGTCGTGTTTCTGACAGCACTCTCCAGCATTGTTCTCGCGCGCAACGGATTCGGCGCTTACAGTTTCGTATGGCCTCTTCTGGTGGCCGCCGTGGCCCGCTCGGCGATTCTCTGCTGGATCGCCCCGGTGCGCGTGTTGCCGAAACTCCAGATGCGCCGTTGGAAATACCTCACCAGCCAGAGCGGTCTATCGCTCCTCGCCACGTTCTTTTTAATGATCACTTCGCAGGGTGATTTTTTGACCCTCGGGCGAATGTATTCCACCCCCGTCGGCCTTGCGGTGGTGGGCGGCGTCTACTACTTCGCCTTCAACCTCTGCCTGCAAACGACGCAATTCCTCACCACCAACTTAGCCAACATTCTGCTGCCGACGTTCGGCAAACTTCAATACGAACCCGTGCGGTTGAAAAGTGCGTTTCTGCGGGCCACGAAACTGCTGGCGATTTTCGGCGTCTTCGTCTGCCTGCTGCAGGCCGCCGTCGCGGCACCGATGATTCAGGCGCTCTTTCGCTGGAAAGGCGCGGTCGATCCGGACAAGTGGGTGCCGGCGGTGCCGATCCTGCAGGTCATCAGCGTGGCGATGGCGATGCAACTCTCGAACATGCCGGCGCTCAGCTTGATTCAAGCGCAGGGTCGATTTCGGCTGATGCTCAAGCTGTCGATCATCTTCGCCGTCGTGTTCATGACGATCGTGATCGGTTGTGCATCGATGGGTACCGGCCCGGAAGGCACGATTCGATTCGAGCCGTTGCGACGTTGTCTCGAAATCATCTTCCGTCAACCCGTGCCGCTGAATGTCAGCATCGTTGTGGCGCTCGGCGTGGCGCTCTACAACTCGATCATCGGCCCGATCTGCCTCTACGTCGCCATCCGCCCCATCGGCGGCACTTGGCGCGATATCTGGCCGATCTACGTCTGGCCGATCCTCACCAGCGCCATCGCGATTCTCGCGGGGATGTCGGTAGGCCATCTGCTGCCGAGATCCCTGTGGGGCAATTGGGGAAAACTGATCGTCGTGCCCGGCGTGGCGGTCTGCGTGTACGCCCCGCTGGTACGCCTTACCGCCGCCGGTGCCTGGCACGATCTGATGGCCCGAATCCGCAGCCTGTGGAAAAGCCCGGTAATTTAAGGAACGGGTCTGCAATAACTTCCGCGTTTGGATCGGGTGCCACAGGTCGCGGTACTCCGAGACCTGTGTCTTTCGGCCGGGCTAGCACAGGTCTCGGAGTACCGC
>JANXVV010000277.1 GCA_025351525.1 Humisphaera sp.
GCGGTACTCCGAGAACTGTGCTTGTCTGGCCGAAAGACACAGGTCTCGGAGTACCGCGACCTGTGGCACCCCGCTCCTAAGCGGGAGGGGCGGGACACCGAACTGAAACAATCTCTAATCCAACAACTTCACCTTGGTCGCCGCCGGAAGCCCGAAGGCTCCGGCCGTCACGACGGTGTCGCCTTCCTTCAGCCCATCGGCGATGATCTCGATCATCCCGTTTTCTTCAAACCCGATCTTCACGGTTTTGTGCGTGGCCTGGGTTCCTTCCAACAGCGAGATGACGCTGTCGCCATTCTCATCGGACACCACCGCCTCGCGGGGGACCACCAGAACATCTTTGTGTTCTTCTGTGATGATTCGTACTTTGACCGTGAGCCCGGGACGAAGTGACGTGCCGGGGGGAAGATCGATTCCGACCATCACCGACCCGTTCCGCACGTCCACCTGCGGGCTGACGAAGGCCACTTTACCGAGAACAGGATTGTCGGGGTTGCTCGATGGAGTGGCGGTCGACGGCAGGATTTGGGCGATCAGGCCGTTCACCTTTTCGGGCAGTTGGTCGGCCGGCACATCCATGTCCACCATCAGCCGATCCATCGCGACGAGCTGCACGAGTGTCTTGGTGACATCGACGCTTTCACCGGGATTGACGGAGACGGAGACCACCGTGGCATCGATCGGCGAAACGATCGTCATCATCTGCCGTTGCATGCGGGCCGTCGCCAGTGCCGCCGTTGCCTGCGCCACCTTGGCTTCTTCCTGATGCAGCTCTTCGGGAGTGGGCGAGGACTTCAACAGGGCGAGTTGTTTTTGGCTGACGGCCACATCGCTGCGTGCCGCCGCCAGTTCCATGGAGGCCTGCTCGACGCTCTTCCCGCTGGTGCCCTGCTCGGCGGCGAGTTGCTTCAGCCGATCGTAATTTTTCTCCGAAAACTGCAACGCCGATTGCGATTTGTCGACCGTGAGCTGCGCGATCTGCAGGGCGTCCGGCCGGGGCGTCGCCCGGAGCGCGGCCAGCGATGCCTGCGCCTGTGCCAGCGCCGCAGTGGCCTGTTCCTCGGCGGATTTGGTCAGCCGATCGTCCAACTGAATCACCGCGTCTTTCGCATGAACCTGTTGACCGATCTGACAAAGCACCTGTGCGACAACCCCGGCCACCGGAGAGGCCAGATTCGCCCCGCCCGCCATCTGCCCCGGCCGTGCCAGGCGCGGCGAGACGGCACCGAAACCGTCGATATACCGATGCATCGTCGCCATGCCGATATGCGCGCTGTGCACCGGGATTTCATTCTTCGTGTTGTCCGGATCTTCATCCTCCGGCCCGGCAGTGCTCGATTTTTCACCCAGAAAACCGACCGAGGCCTGCACCCATTTCCACTTCGGAAGTTTGGCGGCAACGGCGGCGTTGTGGAAGTAGACCGTCCACACCAGTGCCACCACCCCCGCGCCCAGCAGCATCAGAACTCTTTTGATCCATACGTTCATCGGGGTGTCCCTATCACGGGTTGCGAAGTAGCCGGTTGGGTGGCAGGCAGCACGAGCGGCATGGGGTTGATCGCCGGCAACGGCACGCTGCCCGCCGGTTGAGTGGCGGCGGCGGCATCGACCCGATCCGCAACCCCCGCGCCCCCCGCCGTGCGCTGCAGCCGGACCCGCGCCACGGTCACCTTTTCCTGTAGTTCGAGAATTTTCGAGAGCGTCAATTCCAGATCATTTTGTGCCAGCAACAGTGTCGCCAGATTGGCCTCGCCCGCCTGATACGCGAGTTGGGCCTGATCGAGTTGCTTGCGCTGTAACGGCAACAATCGCTCCTGCGCGTTGGACAACGTCCGACGAGAATGAACATAGGTCGCGTACGCCAACCGAACCGCTTGAATGATTTCGAGACGCTGCTGAACCAATTCATGCCGCGCAACGCTGCGCAATGCTCGAACCTTCTCGCGGGTTTCCTGGCCGAAGTCGAAGATGGGCAGCGGCACGGTTAAACTCGGGCCCACCCGCCAATCGGGATCGCGCTCGGCGTGGGCGGCCAACTCACCGCCTTGCAGCGGCAGGAACGACGCCACATTTAAATCATCTCCCAGCGCTCGGAGTTCCCACAGGCGCGCCAGAATTTCCGGGCGATTGAACAGAGCCGCGTCAATCCACTGCGATTCCGCCGCCAATAGAACGCCGGTGGGTGGCTCCCAGGGTGATAATTTCCACGCCGCCAACGAACGCGGTTCACCCAGCAATCGAGCTAAGGCCAGACGATGATCGATGCGTAGCAGGTTGAGATCCGAGCCATCAAACTCCGCCTGCATCAACTGCGCATCGAGCGTCAGCACATCGAGCCGGATGCCCTCGCCGGCGTCCAACCGCTTCTGAGCCAGATCGCGCAACTGTTGAATTCGCTGCCGTCGCCGTTGGGCATTTTCGATCTCCGCATCCACCGATCGCGATGAAGCATAGGCTTCCTGCACTTCAGTCATCACATCCAGCACGGTGGTCAGCGCCGCAGCCGCGCTTTCGCGAAGTCGATTGTCTGCGGCGGCGATTTGGGCGGGCTTTTGCAGCAGCGAAAGCAGATCGGCCCCCAAGGTGGGTTCAAAAGCGGTGTTCCCAGTTTTGCTCAACGGAAATCGAATATCGATCGTGAGAATGGGATTGGGAAGCAGCCGAACCTGGTTCGCCTCCGCCTCCGCCAATCGCACGCGGGCGAGGCTGGCCTGAATGCGCGAGTCGTTGGTCAATGCCAACCGAATCGCCTGCTCGATGGTGAGGCTCTCGTCGCCTGACGGCGCGGGGACGAACGCTTCGGCATCCTGTCGAAAGGTGATGGCGTGATCGATGCCGGTGAGCCTCGCCGCATCCGCCGGGACGTCCGGACGTCGGGCATGGCAGCCCACGAGCAAGCCGAGCATCGCCAAACCAACGTATTTTTCGCACTGTGATATAGACATGCTCGTTGATATTCACTCCATTCCATACACCAACACCTTAAAACTCGTCGGATCGGTTCGCGACTTTGCGTTCGCCAGATAGATGCGATGGGTTTTAACATCGACCGTCATCGTGCGCGCCCCGCGCTCGGTGGTCAAGGTTTGCACCGCCGTCAGCTTGTCGGCTTCCACCTTGACGACCGTGACCGTCCCGCTGCCGCCCGCCGACACGAAGGCCAGATGCGTTTCCGGATCGAAGTCGGCGGCGTCGACGCCCTGCCCGCAGTCGATCGACGCGATGACCTTGCCATCCGTCGAATCCATCATCACCATCTTGGAATTGCCGCCGCCGATGAGCAGGCGATGCAGCTTCGCATCGTACGCCAAACCCGTCGCGGCCGTCGCCGGGGCGATGGGCCAGGTGGCAACCACCTTGCGATCCTTCATGTCGACCACGGCCACCTCGTTGCTATTCTCGAGATTCACATAAACCCGGTGCGCCGCCGCATCCGCCGCCCCCGTCTCCGGTTTGCCGCCGAGCGGAATCGCGTCGACCAGCACCTTGCCGGTCTTCGCCTCGATGACCGTGGCAGATTGTCCACGGCCATTGAAGATCCACACCTCACCGGATTTCGGCTCATATAAAAGCGCGTCCGGATTGGCCCCGGTCGTCACCTTCATCGTTGTCTTCAAGGTTTCGAGATCGACCACGCTCGATTTATTTTCCTGCCCGTTGCTGGAAAAACCCCGCTTCAATTCCGGGATGGCGATGAACCCGTGGACGCCGGGCGTGTCGGCAATCTCGCCGGCCACCTTGTCCGTATCCATGTCGATCACCACGACCTTGGTGCCGTGGGTGACATAGAGCCGCCGACCGACGGAATCGGCGTAAAGATAATCCCACCCGCTGCCGCCCCCGACCGAAATCGACTTCAAAAGTTTGTAGTGCGGTTCGGCGGCGGAGAGCTTCGAGTGAAGACCGATGGACAAAACACAAGCCATCAGGAGCGCAAGCGAGCGGCGATTTATTCGGGACATGGTCGGTTCCTTCAGTGAAAGAGACATCAGTTTCAGAACTTATACCGGGCGAATTATTAACGGATGATGAAACGGATCGTGCAAAGGGTCAAATTTCCGGGCCGCCTTTCATGTTCATTTCATGTTAAGATAATACCATTACCGACGTCGCGTGAAGAAATCGCGGTCGATCTCTCGTCTGGAATCGCAACAACGAGGAAATTCATGGAACGAAAGAACATTCAGCGGCTGCTCAAAGAGAAGGGCCAACTTCTGGCGATCGGAGGACACGACGGGCTGTCCGGTCGGCTCGGCGAGCGCGCCGGGTTCGATCTGATCTGGGCCAGCGGATTCGAAATCTCCGCCTCGCACGGCTTGCCGGATGCCAATATCTTGGACATGAGCGATCAACTCGCCGCGTCTTGCCAGATCGACGAGGCGATATCCATTCCCGTCATCGCCGACTGCGATAACGGATATGGCAACGCCGTCAACGCGGCTTACACCGCCAAAAAATTTGCCAAAGCCGGGATCGCCGGGATTTGCATCGAAGACAATATCTTTCCAAAGCGCTGCAGTTTTTATTCCGGCACGCGCCGAGAGTTGGTGTCGGGCAGGGAACACGCCTTGAAAGTAAAGGCTTGCAAAGACAGCACCGATGGCGAACTCTTCGTGATCGCGCGGACCGAGGCGCTGATTGCCGGCTACAGTATTGAGGACGCGCTGGATCGCGCCGAAGCTTACTCCGATGCCGGTGCCGATGCGGTTTTGATTCACTCCAAGGAGAAGACGCCGGATCAGATGATCGAGTTTTCCAGGCGATGGACGCGACCGACCCCGCTGGTAGCGGTGCCGACCACTTATGACACCATCACCGCCGCCGAGCTTGGAACGCTGGGCTATAGGATCGTCATTTTCGCCAATCACGGGTTGCGGGCCTCGATCCGGGCAATGGAGCAAGCCTACGCGAAGCTACTTCCCGCCGGCCGAGCCTCGGTGTTGCGGGATCAGATTGTGAGCCTGAAGGATGTGTTTGAACTGGTAGGCGTGGCGGCGTTGGAAGAAAGCGAAAAGAAGTATCTGCCGACGGCGATGTAAGGCATTACAAACTTCTCAATAATAGCCGTGGGCGGCAGCCCCGGGGCTTCCGCCCACGGCAATTAAAGCAAAATACCGAGTCAAATTTTATTCGGGTCTTTTCCCCCACACAGGTTCTCCTCCATGCTCTCCGATCGCGCCAAAACACTCACCGGTTCCCAGACTTCCGGCATGCGGAACCGCGCCCGCAAGTTGAAATCCCAGGGCGTTCACGTCATCAATTTCGCGGCGGGCGAACTCGATCAGGATACCAGCCCCGCCATCAAGCAGGCCGCCCGCCATGCCATCGATACGGGGCGCACGCAATACACCGACACGCTGGGCATTCGTGAATTGCGCGAGCAGTTGGCTCACAAGGTCACCCGCAAGACCGGTATCACCTACACGCCGGAGGAAGTGGGCTTTACCGCCGGTGCAAAACAGGCGCTGTTCAACGCGGTTTTTCTGGCCTTTCAACCGGGTGATGAAGTAATCATCCCCGCACCGTACTGGGTGACCTTCCCCGAGCAGGTTCGGCTGGCCGGGGCCACCCCCGTTTTCCTGCCGACGTCTCAGCACGATTTTCAGATCGATATCGATGAACTGGCGGGATCGATCACACCCCGCACGCGCGGGATACTACTAAACACGCCGCACAATCCAACAGGTGCGGTCTATGGGGAGGCGGTGTTGCGGGGCATCGCTCATCTGGCACTCGAACATAGCCTCACCTGCATTTTCGATGAATGCTACGATGAACTGGTCTACGCCCCGGCCACCCATCACAATATCGTGAAGCTGGTTCCCGAAATGAAGAATCGGACGATCCTCATCGGTTCATTCTCCAAAACCTATTGCATGGCCGGTTGGCGGGCAGGCTACGTGGCTGCTCCGGCGGTGACGATCAAGGCGATTGCCAACCTGCAAAGTCACACTGCGTCGAATGCCTGCAACCTGGTCCAGTATGCCGCACTGGCCGCAATGGATCCGACAAATGACGAGTTTGTGGCGAAGGTTCGCGAGCAGTTGCACCGCCAGCGGGAGACCGCTCTGCGGCTGCTCGATCAGATTCCCGATCTCACATGTGTGATCCCGACGGGAGCGTTTTATCTGTTTCCCAACATAGGCAAACTTCTCGGTCGAACCTATGCCGGGCAGCGGATTGAGAACGTCGACATGTTGGCGGAGATGTTACTTGAGCACGCCCACATCGCCGTCGTCCCCGGCTCGGCTTTCGGCTCCGAACGGCATGTGCGAATCTCCTATGCCATCCCGATCGAAGAGATTGCGACCGGGTTTAAGGGTTTTGAGGATTTCGTCCGGGCGATACAGTGAACGGGAGGTTGGCTTTGGGACCGGGGATCATCTTATTCCTAGGCATGGTGCGTCGCGGTGAATTTGAAACGCTGCAAAAGCGGGGGCTCCGACTTGGCGTCCTGGTAGACACGAACAGCAAGACCCGCCTCTGCGATGTCTCCCAATTCACCGTGGTTCAGCATTTCGATTTCTCCCGACCTACTCCGGACCTCATTGAGGCGGTTCGCGGGATTCAAGCTCGTTTCGGACTGGCCTGCCTATTCAACGTCGTGGAGTTCTACGTTGCCCAGACTGCCGATGTCGCCGCTGCCCTGGACTTACCGAGCATCTCCCCGACCTCGGCCCGCCTGTGCCTCGACAAGAACATCATGCGGAAGCGATTTCAATCGCGGATCGATGAAGGCGTTGCAGCCCGCTTTACGGAAGTCGTCTCTGAAACCGACTTGATGGAGGCCGCCCATCGCTTCGGTTACCCGGTCTTTCTCCAACCCTCCAACGTCTCGGCCAGCATGTGGGCCACTCGCAACAACACTCCTGAATCACTTCTCGCCAACTACCACACCATGCTGCGAGAGGTGCCGAAGTATTACGAACGCCTCGGTCAGAAGGACAAGCAACTCACCGTCTCTCTGGCCGAGTATCTGGAGGGAGAGAATACTTCCATCGACTGTCTGGTGGATGCGGACGGCAACGTGTTCACCACCCCGCCGGTGGATGTGCTGACGGGGCAGGATGTGGGGATCGATGACTTCCACCACTTCGCCCGTATCGTTCCGACCCGCCTGAGCGCCGCGACACAGGCCGAGCTGACCCGCCTTGCGGTCGCCGGCGTCAGGTCGCTGGATACGACTTCGGCAGCCGCGCATGTCGAATTCATCGGCACTAGGCTAGGCGAAATTGCGGCGCGACCCGGTGGCAACCGGCCGCGCATTCTGGAGATGGGCTATGGGATCGACATGTTGTATGCCTACTACCAGATCCTCACCGGACAAACCCCTGAGTTGGGCAAAACAATCGGCTTGGCGGCAGCCGTCATCACTCCTTTCGCCAGACGAAATGGAGTTCTGCGAGCCATTCATCACCTGGATCGACTTGTCAAACTTCCGGGCTATGTCTACCACGAATTTCGTGCCGAGCCGGGGCAATCCGTGGGCCTTGCCAAAAGCGGTTATCGTGCTCCATTGTATGTGGAATTACTATCGAAGAACGCGAAGGAACTCCGCGACAGTGTGGACGAAATCGCATCATGGACGGATCTCTACGACCTGGAATGACGATGCGTTCACGATCGGAATCAACACTCGCCATCTGGTTGGTCTGCGTCGGAATCGGCCTTCTCTTCCTCGCCCGCGGGGCCTTCCAACCCTATGCATTCCCGTTGTTTGAGCACCTCGGCAACCTGTCCTACGCCCGAATCGCCCTGATCCTGAATGGCTACGTTCTGGCCCAATCGATCTGTGCCCCCTTCGCAGGGTGGTACACCGATCGCACCTCGGTTCGCACCGCACTGGCAACCAGCATCGTCCTCGGGCTGGTCAGCTTTTCAATCATCTCCGTTCACCCGAAATTCGCGGTTTCCCTGCTGGCAGTGTTTGTCGCCGGGATCGCTTTCGTGCTGGGGAAAATTGCTCTGAACACTTTGCTCGTGCTGCATTCCAGCGCGGACATTCTCCGCCGTTCCGTCGCCAAACGCGCGACCTTGCTCAACCTGGGATCATTCTTCGGCAACAGCATCGCCTATCAGATGACCACCCGCGTGGGCTATCAGGCGCACGCCGTGTTGCTGGGCCTGTTGCACCTGCCGTTAGCCATCGGGCTGGCCGCGCCGCGTGCGCCGATCGCGCACGAGCCTACGAAGACCTGGGGCATGGCGAGTATTCGCCGACTTTGTAAGAGCAGGGATTTTCTGTCCGACGGTCTCCGCCGATTCGCTTTGGTTCTGCCCTACGGCTGCTGGGGAACCATCATCCCTAAATATGTGATCGACCAATATCATTCCAATGAAAAGGTTTGGGTCGTCTATCTCACCAGCCTCTGCACCACGATCATCGGCGCGCATTTTCTGGCCGTCTACGTGTCGGCCCAACTCTATCGTCGCGGGTTTAAGTGGGAGTGGTGGTCGCTGGTCTCGGTGCTGCTCTACTGCGCCGGGTTGTTGCTGCTCATGTTCGCCGGACATCCGGTGATGCTATGTATCGCGATCATCGTCTTCATCTGCGGGGAGGTGCTGATGACACCCTGTTTTGACGAGACGGCTAAGAAACATAGCCGCGATGCGGAGATGGGCACCTGCATGGGGCTGTTGCATCTGGTGGATGGTTTGGGGCGGTTGCTGGGATCTGCTTTCGCACTGGCGATGTACGGATGGATGCGGAATTCCAACTACCAAGGTCTTTACTGGCCTATCGTTGTAACCGCTTTTCTGGTTTGCTGTTCCGCACTGCATTTGGCGGCTTATGCTCTGGCAAAGGGAGAAGCGATCGCCGGGTTTGAACCGGTGTTCGCTCTACCCGGCTATCAAACGCAGGATGTTGTCATACTCGCCGGACAGCAGGATGACGTGACCTTATGAAACTATCTTCCCGACTCAGATCCCGTTTCGGCATAGGCATTCTATCCGCCTGTTTGTCACTTTTGCTTTCACAAGGCTGCACACACGTCGATGGCGGTTCTACCCCTTCAGATTCAGATCATCTCGTCACCGGTAAAAATGGGGTGGTGGTGTCAGTCTCCGAACCGGCATCGGAAGTAGGCTTGACGATTCTGAAGCAGGGTGGCAACGCCGTGGATGCCGCCGTGGCGACGGCGTTTGCGCTTTCCGTGTCCTATCCTCTCGCGGGGAACATCGGCGGGGGCGGTTTCATGCTGGTTCATCCGGGGGCGGGTGGCGGTGAACCCACGAGCTTCGACTATCGTGAAACTGCACCCGCGACGGCATATCCTACGATGTTCACCCGCGAGGAATCGCAATTCACCCACCGTGCAGTTGCGGTTCCAGGCACGGTACGCGGATTGGAACTCGCCCACCGTCGATTCGGGACATTGCCCTGGGTGCAACTTGTTCTTCCCGCCGTGGCACTGGCCCGCGAAGGTTTCGCGGTGGATAGTAGTCTGGCGAAAACGCTGAACGAGATTTTGACGGATGCCCGAGAATTCGCCGAATTTCAACGTTTGTTCAGCAAACTGGGCGGCGGAATGTGGAAGTCGGGGGACCGACTGGTTCAACCCGACCTGGCCCGATCGCTCCAACTGATTGCCGAGCTGGGTGCCGACGCATTTTACAGCGGGCCGATCGCAAAGGAACTGGTCGCCGAGATGGTCCGTGGCAAAGGCCTGATGACCGCCTCTGATCTGTCGGCCTACCAAGCCATTGAGCGCAAACCGCTGACGACCCGCTATCGCGACCAATACGATGTCTATGTTCTTCCCCCGCCCAGTTCCGGCGGCGTCTGCCTGCTGGAAGAATTGAACATATTGGATACTTTCAACCTGGGTGCGTCGGATCGATGGTCCGCGCCGACCTTCCATGTCATGGCAGAGGCAATGCGGCGTGCGAATTGCGATCGTGCGCGTTACATGGGGGATCCAGCCTACGTCAATATCCCCGCACGCCTCGCCATACGCGATTACGGCCGGCAACTGGCGTCAACCATCGACTTGAACAGAGCCACCCGAAGCAAGACGCTCGCCGACGACATACCCTTGTCGCCGGAGAGTGAAAGCACCACTCATTTTTCCGTGATCGATCGACGGGGGATGGCGGTTTCCAATACGTTCACGCTCGAACGCCGTTGGGGCTCGCGTATTGTCGTGAAAAATATGGGGTTTCTGCTGAACAATCAGATGCGGGCGTTCAACCTGTTTCCCGGCGTGACGGATGCGAAGGGGACGGTAGGCACTCCGCCCAACCTCATCGCGCCCGGCAAGCGACCGATCAGTTCGATGACGCCGACGATCGTAGCGCGAGGCGGAAAGGTGATACTGGTCACCGGCAGTCCGGGCAGCCGAGCGATTCCGCATACAGTGTTGTGCATCCTGGTGAATCTGTTCGATTTCGGCATGACGCTACAGGGGGCGGTGGAGTCGCCGCGATTTTCGCAGGAATGGTTTCCGGACCACATCAGTTTTGAAGCGCGGGACCAATATCCCGAGACGATGAGAGTACTGGGTGCGATGGGTCATGCGATTGTCGCGCCTGGGCCTTTGCCGTTCCAGGGGGATGCTCATAGTATCTGGGTCGACGAGCGTGGAGGCTATGTCGGCGTGGCAGATCGGCGAATTAGTGGGAAAGCGTCGGGGTACTAACACTACAGCGCGACTCGGTGATTTGATGTCCGGGGGGAGCCACGGAGGACGCAGAGAACACAGAGGCAGACACAGAGAGGAAATCGGGAGGGAGGAATGGAAGAGAGGTTGCATTGGCGTCTTGCCCATATTTTTTAATTGAAGAAATGCACGGGCGAGACGCCCATGCCACCTGCTCCCCAAATTCCGCATCCGGCATGAGTCCTCTCTTTTTTCTCTGTGCCGGCCTCTGTGTTCTCTGTGGTTGCGCAGCCAGTCGCATTGCGTGGATCCTTCGGAGTACCTCAGGATGACACAGTTTCCCTACGGCTCAACGCAATCCTCAGCAGTTGATTCCGGACCGAGTGCAGGGTGTGGCCGAGCACCCAGAGCAGCCATTGCCGGATAAGCCAGCGCGGCAGCCATCCGGCGGTCCAATGCCCGCGAACCGTGATCGTCAGGCGGCAACCTTTGTCGCCGCGCGGGTAGAGCGCGTAGCTGAAGACATGTGGGAAACCGGTGCGATTTCCATTTCGCGAGAGATCGCTGAAACTGTATCCCACCCCTTCTCGCCATCGAAGGAGGCGACCCACCCGATCCAAACGTAGCGGACCGAACCGATGCCCCAGAATCAATTGAGATCCCTCCTTTACCGGCAGTGCGGCATCGGCTGCACGAATCGGGCCATGAAAGGGATCGAGACCGACGAAGTGGGTGAAGGAGCGCATCTGTCCCCAGGCCACGTTGGTGGACATGGGCAGAAGCATCGAGCCGACCAGATGGACTCGTCGGCGATAGATGAGGCGAAGGGCGATCATCGGGGCTATCTCAGTGTGTCGAATGAGGGTTTTGTCACCGCCAGGCGATTCTATTTGACTCATTTTCTTTTGCTTTCACCTCCATTCCCGCAAGAACATGCCGGTGCAGGGTATGGGTGGCCCAGATTTCGGCCCATCGCCAGGCGAATCGCGGGCCCAGCAGGGGTTGGTAGTCGGTGGCCAGGGTGATGCGGGTTTGGGCGGGGCCGATGGGATCGAATCGGAATTGGCCGGAGGTGAGTCGGATGGAACGTACCTCGATCTTCTGCTGTTCGATCACCTCGAACGCCAGCAACCTCCCTTCCTCCCGGCGGGTGATCTTCTTCACCAGCCTGCCCTTGCTATAGATGCAATACTTGATGTCACCGATGTGTTCCGTCGAACCTCGGGTGTATAGCGGGCGGGGAAGCAACAGGCGTAGCAACAAAGGAGGCTCATGGCGAACCTCCTCGTAGAACATGACGCCATCCCAGGCATGGACGACGGAGGCGGGGATGACAACCGAGGTTTCGATGGTCTCCGTCGGATAGGTGTGCCGCCCCTCCATGCAACCCCAACTCAAAGGAATGAGCGAAAGTAGGACCAGCGGCAACCAATCTCTCTGCGAAAAATCACCGCGTTTCAGTTGATTGCGGAGGGTGGCTCCGAAAAGCCCGCCGAGTATCGCCGGACCGATCGCGACTCCACCGAAGACCAGCCCGCATAGGATCCCCACCAAACCCCCTGAATATAATCCCATGAGCACGGCGAAGATTCCGAGCAGCGAGAGAAGCACGATAAAAAACGTTCGCACCCGGCAGGCGTATCCGATGATCGCCCCGATGCACAACGGCGTGACAATCGTCGCGGCCCAGCCGTATCCGAAAGCCGTCAGCAGGATGAGATAGGTGACGATGCCCACGCCCACCGCCAGCAGAAAACCCGGCAGCCAGTATCGCCACCAGACGAACGGCGTCTTGGTGGTGTAGGTGAGCGGATCATCGGGATTGAACGCCTGCCCGCATTCCGGACATCGCGCCTCCGGGAGCCCTTCAAGAATGTACTGGCAGCGGATGCAGCGCGCGGGGCCGGGCATGATCGGTGTCTTTCGTTTAGCGATTTCGTTTTCGGTCGGGGATTGTAAGGATAAGTTGGAGCGCGGGCAAGCCGATGGCAGCATTTGCCATTCTCTGCCATCCGCTCTATGATGACAGCATGGCCATCCAGACCAGTATGAACATCTCGCTACCGGACACTCTACGGCAGTGGGTTCAAGACCGCGTCACCGCTGAAGGCTACGGCACCGCTAGCGAGTATTTCCGCGCATTAGTGCGAGAGGATCAAAAACGTAATGCGCGTCAGAGGCTCGATGAGAAGCTTGTGGAAGCATTGGAAAGCGGCGATGCCACAGAGATGACCCCTGAGGATTGGCGGCAGGTGCGAGCGACGGTTCGCGAACGATTGTCGGGTAAGCCCAAGGCCCGCAAGTGATCAAACGGCGACTGCGGGCCATCTACGCGATGATTGATTGCTCGAGTCGAACGCTATAGATGATAAATCAAGCCACACCCACCGGCCCCCTCTCCCCCGCCCCTTCCATCGCCATCCTCGGCAGCGGTGCACTCGGTAGTTACTACGGGGCTCGTCTGGTTCAAGGCGGGCAAAACGTTCACTTCCTCTTGCGCAGCGATTACGAATCGGTTCTCCATCATGGCTTGACGATTAAAAGTTGTGCCGGGGATTTTTCGTTGTCGCCGAAACGGTTGCAGGTGTATCGGGAGGTGGAGCGGATGCCGAAGGTGGATTGGGTGATCGTGACGTTGAAGACGACGAGCAACGATCAGTTTGAACCGTTGATTCGACCGTTGCTCAAAGACGATACGGCGATCCTCACACTTCAGAATGGGCTGGGCAATGAAGAGCGGCTGGCGGCGCTGTTTGGCCGGGAGAGGGTGCTGGGCGGGATGGCGTTTACCTGCATCAATCGCCACGGGCCGGCGATGATCGATCACACCGCCCATGGGCATATTCGGCTCGGTGAGCTTGGCGGTGGGCCGGGAGCGCGGGCGACCCACTTGGCGGCGTTGTTCAATCGGTGCGGGATTCCCTGCGATGTGCTGGCTGATTTACGCTATGGCCGCTGGGAAAAGCTGGTGTGGAACATCCCCTTCAACGGCCTGTCCACCCTTCTCGATCAAAACACGGAACAAATCCTCGCAACAGCCACCGGCGAGCAACTGGTGCGCGATATCATGGCGGAAGTCATCGCATCGGCCCGCGCCAACGGCGTTAAGATGGACGATGACCTCATCGAACAAAATATCCACCGCACCCGTGAGATGTCGGCTTATCAGACCAGCATGCAGATCGATCGACGATTGGGCCGCGATCTGGAAATCGAAGCGATCATCGGTGAACCGCTGCGCGCGGGCTTGGCCAGGTCGGTTGCAAATCCTTTGATGAAAATGCTTTACGCCCTGCTTTGCAACGTTCAAATCGGCACGCATTCAGCTCCATCTGCGAGTTCAGCCCCGATAAAATAGGGAGTATCCGGAAAATCCCTATGTTTTTTCAAACTTTTCTTGCAATCGGTCGTACTCGTGGTATCGTTTGTATTGAGAGTTTGAGTTTGATCCCGTCTTGGAAGATCGCATCGTTTGGTTAGGGCGTCTCGCGAAGTGTCGTGAAGTTGAGAATTTGAAGCCGGAGGGCTTATGTTTTCACCCCGTCTTGTTGCACAGTTGGGCCTCACCGCAGCGGCAGTTATTTTGTTCGGCAGCATGTCCATCCTGCTGCACGGTCGAGAAAGCCTCAAACCGCGCGAATCCATTGAAGAAGCCTCGCGCGCGGCGGCTGTTTCACATCAGGTGGTCTTCGGTGAAATTGGCACCGCCATGCCGCGATAAGCGTTTGTGAATTTATTCGTAGCTTGGGCTACCAGCCCATGGCTTCAATTCTAAAACATGGGCTGGTAGCCCATGCTACGTAAAAATTCACCGGTCCGATATGATGCCCCACCATGCATGTCGTGATCTTTGAAGACGCCCGTTGGCCGCTGTTTGCGCCGGTTTCCATTTCCCATCCCATCTTCTGTTTAGCCAGCGGCAGAGGCACGTTGCTCGATAAGCAAATCCGCGCGCTCAATCCATCGCGCCTGTCATTGTGGGTGCGGCCAGAGTTGGTCGACTATTGCCGTCGCCATGTGCTGCCGATGCTAAAAATGCCGGTGACGATCAACGAACCGCTCGACGAACACCCCGCCTTGCTGATCAACGGTCGAACGCTGTTCGCGGGGCCATGTTTGATCCCGAGCGATGCCGCCGTGGTGTTGGACGATCACGGGCTTTGCGCTGCGTACACCGAATCGCACGGCCTTTCACACCAGGATGTTTTCGGCGAAACCGAAGCCTGGCTGAATCTGCGGAATCTCCCAACGTCCGAACCCTTCGGGCAGACCGCCGCCTATCTGTGGGACTTGATTTCGTGGAATCAGGCTTCGCTGCTCGATGATTTTGCCCATCTCCCGCCATCCGGCCAACCGAAACCTGCGGGCCCGTTTCATCTTGTTAACGAGACGGACATTTCCCTTGGCGACAACGTCAAACTTTCGCCCGGTTGCGCGATCGACGCGTCCCACGGCCCGGTAATGATTGGCGATGGAGTGTCCATCGGCGCAAACGCGGTGGTCCTTGGTCCCTGCTCGATCGGACCCGGAAGCCAAATTTCCCCGCTCGCTTTAATCCGCGGCGGGACCAGCCTCGGTGCCCTCTGCAAAATAGGCGGTGAAGTTTCCAATACCATTTTCATGGCCTACTCGAACAAAGCCCACGAGGGTTTCGTCGGCGACAGCTACATCGGGCAATGGGTCAACTTCGGAGCCGGGGCCTCCACCAGCAACTTGAAAAATACCTACGGCAAAATCAGCCTGCGCGTAGGCCGGCAGGCCATGCCCACCGGCAAGCAGTTCCTGGGATCGCTGATCGGTGACCACACCAAATTCGCCATCGGCACCCGGTTGATGACCGGCACCTACATCGGCTACTGCTGCATGGTCGCCGCCTCCGGACTCACGCCGACATTTCTCCCGAGCTTCACGTTTTTGTGCGATAGCGGGGCGAAGCCGTATGAACGGGACAAGGCGAAGGCGATGATGATGCAGGTTTTGAAGCGACGGGGGCGAGAGTGGGGAGCGGGGGATGAGGCGATGATGGAACATGCGGCGGGGATGGCGGGAAAGGTCGAGGGGTGAAATAGGATGCTAAAGCGTTTTCAGTGCCGAAGTTCATTTAGACGCGGGTGCAGTTGGTCAAGACCCAGTTGCAGCGAGCTTCCGAAGCCGCGGCCCGAGGGGCTTTGACCGGCTTGAGCATCAATGTCGCCACCGCGCAAAACATGGCGGTGACCTGGGGTGGACGCAACTCCGCCGACGGATCCAGTGTCGTCATCGACCCGCTCAATGATGTGGATTTCGGCAACTGGGATTCCACCGCGAGAACCTTCACGGTTTTGGTCGGCGCAGCGCAAGCTAACGCAAACTCCATCCGAGTCACCGCCCGGCGAACGACCGCGCGCGGGAACCCGGTGCCGATGACCTTTGCCAAGCTGTTTGGTGTGAACACCTGCAACGCCAACGGCGTCGCCATCGCCTGGAGACGCACGGTGCTTTTTCTGGTCGGCAGCCTGACGCTGCCTTCGAGCGATCAGGCCCAATACGACCGATTGGCCGGCCTGGGATATTCGATCACCGTCCAAACCGACACGGCCTGCGTGGCCGGCGATGCCACCGGCAAAACACTGGTGTTTATTTCCCAATCCGTCGGTAGTGCCGCACTCGGCATCAAAATGCGCGATGTCGCGGTCCCGGTCATCGATTGCGAGGGCAACAATTTTCCGTACATGCAGATGACCGGCAACACCGCATCGGATTACGGGGACCATTCCAACTACATGCAGGTGACGGTGCAGGTTCCTTCGCATCCGCTGGCCGGGGGAATGAGCGGCACGGTGACCGTGTATCCGGATGGATGGGGTGATATGAACACCGGGCTTCCCAACGGGAACGCCGCGAAGGTGGCCTATGTGACCGGCAATGGAACCTGGTGGGCGGTCTTCGGCTATGACACGGGCGCGGTGATGTTCAATGGCTACGTTGCCCAGAAACGCCGCGTCGGGCTGTTCATGCGGCAACCGAGTCTCTCCCATACGAACTCAAACGCGTGGAATTTCTTCGATGCCTCAGTGAAGTGGGCCGTGGGAGATATTTGATCCCGGACGATCGATTCGATCGATTTTATGTAATAGCCGTGGGCGGCAGCCTCGGGGCCATCGCATTTGAGATTTCCCGTCCCCTCCCCCCGGTACTCCGGGGGGAGGGTTAGGGTGAGGGGTCTTGCATTTTTCTTCTGCCGAGTCGCGAAATGCAGCGTCTTCTCACCACAAAGAAAAACCCCTCACCCTAACCCTCCCCCCATGAGTACATGGGGGGAGGGGACCGGAGAGCCAAATGCGATGTCCATGGGGGCTTCCGCCCACGGCTATTGAAGCAACGTACCACGTGAAGATTTCCCCTAAGATGCCTTCCGCATCCGGCGTTCCACGGCATGAACTAACCGCGCCAAAGGCAACTGCAATCGAACCCCCAGCGGCAGAATAGGCGCGGGATAATTGTCCGCCAGCGACGGGCTTAATTTCCGCACGTCCCGCAAGATCTCTTCAAACCTCCATTGCGGCACGGTCTCCGCGCCGAAGCGCTCGAAGAACGTATTGGCATGGTTCACATCGACCACCTTAAAACCCCGCTCCTTCAGGTGAAGGCAGGTGCGGACGTATGCTGCCTTGCCGGCATTGTCGACGGAATGATACATAGACTCGATCGTCATCATTCCCCCGATCTGCAAGCCAAACGCACCCCCGACCACCTTACCATTCTGCCAGCACTCGAAGCTATGGGCATGACCGAGTTGGTGGAGCTGCATGAAGCTGTTGAACAGGTGCGGCGTGATCCAGGTCGCCCCCTGTCGTGTGGTGTCGGCACAGCCATTCAAGATCTGCTCGAACGACTGGTTGAAGCGGATGTCGAATTGAGGATCGAAGACATCGTGCTTCTGCTTTTTGCCGATGTGGATTTTGTCCAGCCATTGAATGCCGCGATGGGAGTATTTCCGCCAACCGATCGGACCGGTCGGGCCTTCGCCGGTGAAGCAGGGATACCACCCGGCGTGGTAACGGCGGAGCAATTCGTTCACGCCCGGCCGAATGTCCTCGGAAGGGATGCGGCTGATGACCATCGACATATCGTGACTATCGGGAAACGTTTGGCTTTCACTCAAATGTCAATTTTCGGGAGCGAATTTCAGTGATAGTCCACCTGCGCTAGAACACTGCGCATGGGCGAAACAAAAAGCGGATAGGCTGTCCCCCAGAAATAGTTCGAGTCGTCATGCCGCTCCGCCGCACATACGATCAATCGAGGCAGGCGGCTGGAGGGCGGCAGTCCCCTGCCGCCGATTCAGCGGTCGAGGACGACCGCCCTCCAGAATGCCGCCCACTGCAAAAATTGCACCGCCCAAAAATTCCATCGTGCGATCAGTACAGTTTGGAGTATGAAACCCAAACCCCATATCGCGTTCGCATTCGGACTACTGGCTTTTGCGGCGACGGGAGGTGGACCCGCCCGGGCGACGATCGCCACGGTCAACTTCGAGAGCTTGCCCGTCCTCGCGGCCGGTCCAAGCATCTTCGTTGCCGTGCCGGGCCCGCAGACCGTCACCACCCCGCAGGCTACCTTTACCGGAGGCGTCGTTCTCGGTTTCGCCACGTTTTTTCCAGCCATCTCTTTCGCCACCCCACCCAACGTGTACGGCACGGCGAATTTCGGCAACGGGCTACCCGAGCAACTTTCCATCGCGATCGACCCTGCCTTCATCGCCACCGAAGTGAGCTTCGCCCTGTTCAATGGCGAGACCTTCTCCCAGACCTACTCCGTCGATGCCTTCAAAGGCACGAGCACCGTTCCCGTCGCCCATCAGACCCTGACCAGCCTCCCGCCCAACTTCAACTCCGGTTACGGCCTGGTCGACCTCGTCAATGCCGCCGGAATCGACAAAGTGACCATCGTGCCGGTCGGCGCCCCAGCCGCGTGGGACTTCCTGATCGACACCGTCGGTTTAAATCTAAATATCGGCGCGGGTGTCCCCATCCCAGTCATCCAGCCCCCGGTTCCACCGGTTCTCGGCCATCGCCACGGTCACGGTGAGGCCGAATTGGTCGAGGTGGATTTCGGCGATGATGTCAACGACATCCGGGGATCGGTCGTCATCGTCCCCGAGCCCGGCACCCTGTCGATGATGTTCACCGGTGTCATGCTCGGCCTTGCCAAGCGCCGCAATCGACGGCGCGGGCAAAAGTCGGTTCAGCTGTGATGACGTAAATGCCCTACATAGCCCCCGGCATGCCGGGGGACACCATTCCCGGTCGATAGGTCTTTACTTTGGGGAAGATTTCCCCCGGCATGCCGGGGGCTATGTAGGGATGGGTAGAATTAAAGGTGATGGGCAGAATTAAAGGTGACGCAAACCTTTACAAACGAATGTGGCTGGGGTAACCTTTGGATTATGCCCCGAATCGCCCGACATGTCCCCGGTGGATTGGTGTACCACGTGCTCAATCGCGCCAATGGGCGATTGAAATTGTTCAAGACTGAAGAGGATTTCATCGCCTTCGAGCAGGTGCTGCGGGAGGCGCATGAACGCGTTCCGATCCGAATCCTGGATTGGTGCCTGATGCCCAACCACTGGCACTTCGTGCTATGGCCGGAGGAGGACGGGCAACTGACGCAGTTCATGCGCTGGTTGACGCTGACCCACGCGCAGCGTTGGAAGCACGCCCACCGCGCGGTGGGCCACGGGCATCTGTATCAGGGACGGTTCAAAAGTTTTCCCATCGAGCAGGATTCGCATCTGTTGACCGTGCTGCGTTATGTCGAGAGCAATCCGGTTCGGGCGAAGTTGGTGCGGCGTGCCGAACGGTGGCCATGGGGCAGTTGCGGCGTGAGGCCGGACCGGAAGCACGCCCTGCATCCGCTTCTGGCCAAGTGGCCGATTGATCGCCCGCGCCGCTGGCTGGACCGCGTCAACCAACCGCAGGCCGAGGACGACGCGGCGGTGAAACTGCACATCGAACGAAGCCGCCCCTATGGCCAACCGCATTGGACGCAACGGATGGCCCGCATGCTGGGGCTGGAGCAGTCGCTTCGTCCCCGCGGCCGACCGGTGGGATGGAGAAAGCCGGCAGGGTCCGGGGGAGAGATCAACTAATGGTTCGCGTCACCTTCAACGGGCCCGTTTGTTTTTTCCCGCGATCAAACGAAAAGCTACATTCGGTCGCACCCATTTCGCCAAGCTGCCCGAATCACGCTTTCCCATGCCCGAGCCATCGCATCGGGAACGATCAGCGGCGAACGCACAAATCGACCGCGAAGCGATCGACGCAAATGGCGTAGCCGATGGACATTCTGCGCAAGCTCGCAGGCGACATTTTCATAAGCGATGACTGTCGCTACAGCCAGACCCGACAACCCCACCTGCGTTAAAATGCTCAAACCCATTCGCGAAGCGTACGTTTCTCCAATCCGTGATATCGTCGGCACTCCCATCAATAGCGCATCGCAAGTAGTCGTGCAACCGGCGTAGGGAAACGTATCGAGTGCGATATCGATCCCGTGAAACAACCGAAGGTAGTCGTTACGTTTCCGGGTACCGACGAAGGTGATCCTTTCGGGTGCAATCCCACGATCGGCGAACCCTTTGAGCAGAGCGCGCGAACGGCCAGTGGCACCCGCACTGCCGAGCAACATGAGCCGCGAAGCTGGAATGCGACGAAGGATTCGCACCCATACTTCTGCCATGGCTCCCGTCACTTTGATCGGGCGATTGAGGCAGCCGAAGGTGATGTACCCGCGTTCATCCGACGGCAGCGGCGAGATTTCAGGCTCGTTTCCGTCCCGCTGATAACAGCGGGAAGTCGGGTTCACATACAACCATTTTTCAGCATAGCCTGTGGCGTCGCTTCCGGGCGGATTCTGGAGAACGTCGGTCACGAAGTAATCCATCGTCTTCAATCCGCAACTGCCCGGATACCCCGGAAAAGCGACCTGCACCGGCGCGGGTTTGCGGGCGAAAACGAGCATGCGATTGCTCGCCATGTGACCGGTCGGATCGACCAATACGTCGATTTGCAGCGCACGGATCATCTCGGCGACATCCGCATCGGTACGGCCAAGCGTTTTGTGCCATTCATCGCACGCGGCGCGGATGCGGTGGGTAGTGTCATCTTCGATGGAAACATCGCTGAACGCGATCGCCTCGAATCGATCGCGATCCCACGCGGCGATCAACGGCTCCAAAAAACGCGCGATTGAATGCCGCCCGCGACTCGTCAAAGCGCCCTGCGCCGCGCAGCGCCACCGCCAGGTTCTGTTGAGTTTCGCAGTCCACGGGTCGTAGCGCCACCGCGTTTTTCAGCACGTCGACCACTTCGTCCAGCTTTCCAAGCCGCCCCAGAATCGCGCCGAGATTATTCAGAAACTCCGGCTGCGCGGGGGCGAGTCGCACCGCTTCGCGCAGCAGTCGAACGGCTTCGTTCTGCCGCCCGGTTTGATGGGCCGCCAGTCCCATCGCGTGAATAGCCCACGCATCATGCGGGTCGGCGTTCAAGACCTCGGCGCACAATCGCTCCGCTCCCGAGGGATCATTCTGTTTTAACCGCCCCAGGGCTTGGCGGATCAAATCACTTTGGAAAGCCGTGCCGTCAACCATAAACCGACTCGGTTGCTTTGAATAAGGTGGCATGTGCGTCTCGCCCGTGCATTCTTCGGCCAAAAAGCACGGGCGAGA
>JANXVV010000441.1 GCA_025351525.1 Humisphaera sp.
CGGCCGACTCTTCATGGGCAACATCCACGGCAACCGAATCAACACCGATATTCTCGAAGCCAAAGGTTCGGGCTTCGTCGCGCACCACGGCCCCGATTTCATGCTGATGAACGATAGCTGGAGCCGCATCATCAGCATGAAAACCGGGCCGGATGGGGCGATGTATGTGATCGACTGGTATGACAAGCAGGCGTGCCATCTGCCGAAGCCGGAGGCGTGGGATCGGTCCAATGGGAGGATCTTCAGGGTGACTTACGGGGAGGCGAAAGCAGTGAAGGGGGATCTTACTGCTTTATCCAATGGGGAATTGGTGGGGCACTCTCTTTTTTCCAGTGATTGGACCGCACGACACGCCCGACGAATTCTACAAGAGCGAAATTTTTCGAACGATGATTTCCGAAACTTTAGCGCGACCGATACGGAGTTGAAAGCGGCAGTAAAAGACCCCCGGCAGGCATTGGGCGTTCTGCGCCTTTTTCATATCTGTGGCGATCGACTTTTTCGAGACTTCGCAACTTCGTCTCGTACGCTGGGCGACATGGATATTCATTTTGTGAATCCGAAGACGAATGAGAGTCAGTATGTGCGTGCTTGGTCTCTTCAACTTGCAGCGGAGAGCGCCGCGTCGGACCAAAAATCAATGGCTGTGCTAGGCAAGCTCTTGGATGATCCTTCTCCCGTGGTTCGCCTGTACATTGCCAGTATGAGCGGTCGACTCGATTCCGAGCCGCGATGGAAGGTTGTCGAAAGGCTTGTCGCTCATGCCGAAGACGCAACTGACTTAAATCTGCCCCTCATGTATTGGTACGCGGTCGAACCTCTCGTTTCGACTGATCCTTCCCGCGCTGCCAAGCTCGCGGCCGAATCCAAAATCCCCCTCGTCCGCGAGTTCATCTCCCGCCGTCTCGCGATGATCGCCGACGCGCCGGCCCTCACCGCCGCAGTGTCGATCCTCTCCACCGGTGACGACGCGGCCAAACTGCAAGCCCTCAAAGGTATGACCGACGGCTTGATCGGCAAGCGCACCGTCCCCATGCCGGCGAACTGGAAAGCGATCCATGACGAAATAATAAAAAGTCCGAACGCCGAATTGAAACAACGCGCTCTTGCCGTCGCAACGATCTTCGGCGACCCCCGCGCATTGTCGGTGTTGCGAAAAACCCTTTCCGACCCCACCGCCGAACCCAGGCAACGCCAATCCGCGATGGACAGCCTGCTCGCCGCCAAGGACACGGCGACCGTTCCACTGCTCCAAAAACTCCTCACCGACCCAATGTTGCGCGGCGGCGCGATTCGCGGTCTCGCGGCATATGACGACGGGAAAACGCCGGGCCTTCTTCTGGCGGCGTATCCCACCTTCGCCGCCCCCGAAAAACTCGCCGCCCTCAACACGCTCGCCGGCCGTCCGGCCTGGGCCACTCAACTTCTGAAGGCCATCCAGCAAACCAAAATCTCCGCCGCCGATCTCACCGCGCCGACGATCCGCAATCTCCACAGCCTCGGCGATCCGGCCATCAACGACTGGATCACTCAAAACTGGGGCAGCGTCCGCGCGACGGCTTCCGAAAAAAGCAAGGAGATCGAAAAATACAGAGCCATCCTGAAGCCGGAACTGCTGGCGAAAGCCGATGCCCGCAATGGCCGCGCGCTCTTCACCAAAACCTGCGTGCAGTGCCACACCCTGTTCGACACCGGCGCAAAGATCGGCCCCGATCTGACCGGGTCCAACCGCGCCAATGTCGACTATCTTCTGGAAAACATCATCGACCCCAGTGCCGTCATCGGGAAGGATTATCTGATGGTGAGCGTGAAGACGAAAGATGGCCGGTACATCGACGGGATCATCAAAAGCCGGACCGGCGATGCGATCACCTTTGCGACGGTGAACGAGCTGATCACGCTGCCGAAAAATGAAATCGCGTCGCAGAAAACAAGCAACGTCAGCATGATGCCCGAGGGACTGATGGCCGGCTTGAGCGACAAAGAGGTTCGCGATCTGATCCGGTATCTGGGAAGTCCGGCACAGGTGGAGCCTGCGAAATGAAAAAAAGAGAGCCCGGCGGCTCTGCCGCAGGTCCGCATTACAAAGGATAACTTTCGGAAATCGGAGAAAAATGCGTGCCTTCGGCACAGCCGCTAAAAATGTGCGGCGCGCATTGTGCATCAACGCCATCCGGCTATTCTTCCCCTCCGAACGCACTTTACAAAGGTCACCGCATGCGCCGATTCGCCCCGCTCCTATTCCTGGTAATCTCCCTGAGTTGCGCACAAGGGCCGAAGGACCTTCGCGCCCAGCATATGGCTGCAATCGAAGGGCATCTGGTCGCCCCGGACTACGCCAAATCCGTTCCCACCGAACATGCTTCCATCGCCGACCGCCTGGCGTTCTGGCATGTGCCGGGGGTGAGCGTGGCGGTCATCAACAACGGGAAAGTCGAGTGGGCCAAAGGGTACGGCGTCGCCGATCTCGCGACCGGAAAGCCCGTCGATCCGCACACTCTTTTTCACGGGGCATCACTCAGCAAACCGATCAACGCGATCTCCGTGATGACGTTCGTGCAGGATGGCAAGCTCGATCTGGACAAGGACATCAACGAGCAGTTGACCGGTTGGAAGTTGCCGTCGAGTGAATTCACGCAGACCTTGAAGATCACCCTGCGGCGACTTCTCAGCCATACCGCCGGCATGAGCATGGCGTATTTCGGGCTGGGCTTTCCCGCCGACGGACCCGAGACGCCGTTGATCGACGTGCTCAATGGCAGGCCGCCGGCGACGCAACCGGTGAGAGTCGAGGAACTGCCCGGCAAGCGGTTCCACTACTCCGGTGGCGCGGTCGCCATCTCGCAGCTCATGCAGGAGGAAGTCAGCAAGCAACCCTACCCGACGATTATCAAACAGCGCGTGCTCGATCCACTCGGCATGACCGAAAGCACCCAGGAACAGAGGCTGACCGCCGAGCAGTTGCAACATGTCGCGCCTGGATTCAAAGCCGGCAAGCGCGTCAATGGCCCGGAACGGGTCTACCCGGCCATGAGCGGCGCGGGACTGTGGACGACGCCGGAGGACTTCTGCAAAGTAGTCGTCGAGATTCAGCGGGCGGCGGCGGGCGAGAAAACCCGCGTGCTCTCGCTCGGGGCGGCCAAGGCGATGTTGACGCCTTATATCGCGAACTCGAAAAATGCTTCTTCGCAGAATTCGACCGTCGGCATGGGGCTGTTTCTCGCGGGGCAGAGCCATGGCCGCACATTTTTTCATGCCGGTTCACACGCGGGCTACGCCTGCTACATGATTGGTCGACTGGAAGGCGGACAAGGCGTGGTGGTGATGACCAACGGCGACGATGCCTTCGACCTGATCGGTGAAATCGTCCAGACCGTCGGCCGGGAGTATGGCTGGACGGACTACCACTTCGTCCCCCCGCCGCGCGGAAAACCGGCGACGAAACCGATACAATAGATTCACCGAATTCGTCGCATGGGCTACCAGCCCATGTTTTGAATTTGAAATCACATGGGCTGGTAGCCCATGCTACTTCAGAAATTTTAAAGATAGACCGAGAAAGCGAGATGACCCATGAGTGAAACCCTGCCCGATGACCCCCAACCCACCCCTCCGAAACCGCCCGAGCAAATCACACAGGCGGTGCAGTATTCGCAGATCAGCGCCCGCGTGCCCGACAAGCTGAATCGCGGCGTGTTCGCCACCAACGCCCTGGTGCTCACCGGCAACCAGGAACTGGTGTGCGATTTTCTGCTGCGGATGGTGCCCCCCTATCTGTTGGCCGCCCGGGTGGTGGTTCCGTTCACGGCTTTGGCCCCGATGGTCAAGGCGATCAGCGAAAACCTCGACAACTTCCGAGCCCGGTTCGGAGTACCAACGCCTCTGCCCACTCCGCCCCCCAACGTGCCGCAACCCAACATCGTCGAAGTCTACGAGCAGTTGAAAATCCCCGAGGATGTAGCAGTGGGCGCTTATGCCAACACGCTGATGATCTCGCATACCGCCTCGGAATTTTGCTTTGATTTCATTCTCGATCTATTCCCCCGGCCGACGGTGACCCAGCGTATCTACCTGTCCTCGCCGCAGGTTCCCCCGTTCCTGAACACGCTCAAACGGACTTTGGAACAGTTGCAGCAACGGGCGCATCAGCAATCGCAGCATCACCCGGCTCCGCCCGCACCACCCGAGAATCCAAAGCCATGAAACCCCGCCCGATTCAGCCCGATGGCCGGATGCATGGTGTCGTTGCCGCGATCCGGCGGGACGACAACCGCTGGTTGCTCATTCGACGTAGTGAGAACGTGGCGGCACCGGGGAAGGTGTGCTTTCCCGGCGGTGGCGTGGAGGTGGGTGAAGACCTCGTGACCGCCCTGGTGCGCGAGATGCGGGAGGAATTGGGGGTTTCCATCCGGCCTGTCAAGCAGTGTTGGAGATGGGAATCCCCGGATCGTCCTTTGACGTTATTCGGGTGGATCGCGGAGTTGCTGGACGATGAACTT
>JANXVV010000443.1 GCA_025351525.1 Humisphaera sp.
CCATGCCACCTTATTCAAAGCACCCACTTCCAATTCTTCTTTGCGCTTCCTTTGCGCCCGTATTTATTTTCTTTCATTTCCGCGCCTGTCCATCCGCCTAGGTTTTTCAGCGATCTTTTCGCTTCGCCGTCGATCGCTACAATCCGGCCATGATCTATCGCATCGACGTTCGCATAACCTCCGCCGCCCGGGATGGGCAAGCCGCTGTCGACCCTGTGGGTGAGTCGCTTCGCCACCAGATTCGGGAGTTCGGCACGACCGTCGGCCCGATCGCGACGACGCGGATTTTCCTCATCGACACCGATGCCGACGCGGCTCAGTTGCAAAAAGCCGCCGGTGAATTGCTGGCGGATTCCATCGTCGAGTCGGTGGATCTGGTGACCGAAGCCCCCGCCGACACCGGCAAAAGCCGTATCGAAATCCATCTGAAACCCGGCGTGATGGACCCGGTCGCCAACTCCACCGAAATGGCTCTGCGGGATATGGGGTTGGTGGTCCGCGAAGTGCGCACCGGCCGGGCCTATGTGATCGACGGCCAAGTCCCGCGCGAGGAGCGGTCGCGGATCGCCGCCCGCGTGTTGGCCAACGGGGTGATCGAATCGGTTCATTTCGATTGCCATATCCCAATCGCTTTTACCAAAGGGCGGGAGGATGTTTTTCAACTGCGCACTGTGGCATTGCGCGAACTGACGGACGAGCAGTTGACGAAGCTGAGCCGCGAGGGGCATCTGTTTCTTTCTCTGGCGGAAATGCAGGCGATCCAGGATTATTTCCGCAGGCAGCAGCGCGAGCCGACGGACATCGAATTGGAAACGCTGGCCCAGACCTGGAGCGAGCATTGCGTTCATAAGACGTTGAAAAGCGCCGTCGAGGTGGAGGTGCGGGATGCCGAGGGAAATGTCACCGGAACGCGCCGCTATTCGAACCTGATCAAAGAAACGATCTTCAAAAGCACGATGGAATTGACCGATGGCGGAGCCGACAAGGAATTCTGCCTGAGCGTTTTCGTCGACAACGCCGGCGTCATCGCCTTCGATGAAACCGACGCGGTATGCTTCAAGGTCGAGACGCACAATCACCCGAGCGCCATCGAGCCCTACGGCGGTAGCGCCACCGGTGCCGGCGGTGTGATCCGCGACATCCTCGGCACCGGCCTGGCCGCCAAACCCATCGCCAATACCGACATCTTTTGCGTCGCCCACCCCACCCTACATAGCCCCCCGCATGCGGGGGGGAACCCGGACCCGGATAGCAACCTGCGGACGCGTGATGTCCCCCCGCATGCGGGGGGCTATGTAGGGGAGGGGAAGCTTCCTAAAGGAATTATTCATCCCAAGCGCATCCTTCAGCAGGTCGTCGCCGGGGTGCGGGATTATGGCAACCGGATGGGCATCCCGACGGTCAACGGAGCCGTCTACTTCGATGATAACTACCTCGGAAATCCGCTGGTTTTCTGCGGGTGCGTGGGGATTATCCCCCGCGATAAAATCGACAAGGCCTCGGGGAGCGGCGATGCGATCGTGGTGATGGGTGGCCGAACGGGTCGCGATGGGATTCACGGCGCGACGTTCAGCAGCGCGGAACTTACCGACACGCACGCCGATGAATTTTCGCACGCGGTGCAGATCGGCAACGCGATCACGGAAAAGAAGACGGGCGATGTGATTCTCCAGGCGCGCGACCGTGGATTGTTCACCAACGTCACCGACTGCGGCGCCGGCGGCCTCTCCAGCGCGATCGGTGAGATGGGCGCGGAACTCGGCGCGCGCGTCGATCTCGATCGGGTGCCGCTGAAATATGACGGCTTGCGCTACGACGAAATCTGGATCAGTGAGGCCCAGGAGCGGATGGTGCTGGCGGTGCCTCGGGCAAAAGTTGAAGATCTGTTGAAGCTGTGCGCAGGGGAAGACGTGGAGGCGACGGTCATCGGAGAATTCGGCACGCCGGGACGCGAATTGATCCTGAATTTTAAGAGCACTGAGGTGGGGCGGATGTCGATGGAGTTTGTGCATGAGGGGATTCCGAAGCGGAAGAGGAAGGCGGTGGTTCGGGATTTTGGTCGTCCGTCCGTGCAGTTTGAAGTGGAGACGCGGGCTAAGCCGCAAGCGGCTTTGCTGGCGTTGCTGGCGCATCCGAACATCGCCAGCAAGCACTGGATTATTCGGCAGTACGATCACGAGGTGCAGGGAGGTTCGGTGGTCAAGCCGCTCACGGGGCCGCTGCAAATCGGGCCAAGCGATGCCTCGGTCATCCGACCGAAGCCGGGGAGCAACAAGGGGATCGTCATCGGTTGCGGAATGGCTCCGCATATTCTCGACCCGTACCGCATGGCGATCGCGTCGATCGACGAGGCGATCCGCAATGTGGTGGCCGTCGGCGCCGATCCGGCACGCGTCGCGATTCTGGATAATTTCTGTTGGCCGAGCGTCGACGATGAACTGACGATGGGCACGCTGGTCCGCGCGTGCGAGGCCTGCTACGACGCCGCGAAGGCTTACGGCATCCCGTTCATCAGCGGCAAGGATTCGCTCCACAACCAGTTCACGAACAGCGAGACCGGTGAAGTGATCCGCATCCCGCGAACGCTTCTCATCAGCGCGATCGGCGTGATCGACGATGTGCATCAGTGCGTGACGATGGATTTCAAACAGGCTGGCAATGCCATCGGGCTGGTGAGGCAGTTGGATGCCGAGCCGGATCTTTCGGAGCTGGCCGCCGTGCATCGCCGGATGGCCGAGGCGATCCGGCGCGGTTGGGTGCGCAGTTGCCATGATGTCAGCGACGGCGGCCCGCTGGTGTCGATCGCGGAGATGGCCATCGCCTCAGGTTTCGGCGCGGAAATCAAGTTGCCCGAAGCGCTGCTCTTCCGCGAAACGCCTGGATGTTATGTCGTCGAATATCAGATGAAACACGCGGAGGAACTGAAGGACTTATTCGATTCGCTGCGACTGGCGTTCGAGCCCTGCGGCCAAATTTCCGCCGAGGCGATCCTGCGGGTTCACAACTTCAAAGACGAAGTGGTGAATGTGTCCGTCGCGGATATGACGGCGGCGTGGCGGGGAACGCTCGACTGGTGATGAATAAAAAAAGACCCGCAATAACTTCCGCACCTGAATCGGGTGCCACAGGTCGCGGTACTCCGAGACCTGTGCTTGTCGGGTGGACTGAAGACACAGGTCTCGGAGTACCGCGACCTGTGGCACCCGATTCAGGTGCGGAAGTTATTGCGGGTCTTTTTTTATTCATCACCAGTCGAGCGTTCCCCGCCACGCCGCCGTCATATCCGCGACGG
>JANXVV010000445.1 GCA_025351525.1 Humisphaera sp.
CCATGCCACCGGTTTTTCAAAAAACCCATTTGTATTTTTTTTGGAACTATTTGGAACTATAAGGCTCACCCCCCATCCCACACTTGGCCGATAGAACATTATCGGACCATGCGAATCGCCGCCCTGCTCATCTTCTGTTCATTGGCCGCCGGGCTTTCGGCGCAACCCGTCGGGCTGACGCGCGTGCTTCGCTCGATCGATTTTGAGGAGCGACGGCTCGGCAATAATGAGGATGTTCCGATGCACTGGGTCAAAGTCGAAGGCCCGGGTTTTCCGCATTACGTCAATGCCCGCCTGTCCAACGATCAGGCTCGCCATGGGGAATACAGTTTCCGATTCGATCTGAACGGCGGGTCACTTCTCTATCGCTACGAACCCACCCAGATCAAAATCAATCCGGGTGCCAGCTATCGCATCGAAGCCTGGGTGCGGACCACCGTGCTCGAACATGCCCGCGCGCGGGTCACCGCGTATCTAACCGATATCGATCTGCACCCGATCGTTTCATCCGTACGGCATTCGGAACTTTACGCGGCCCGTTGGGTCGATGCGCCGTGGAAGCAATTGACGTTCGACCTCACCGCGCTGTCTTCAGAAGCGGCTTATCTCGTGCTGGAACTGGAACTGCTGCAACCGCAGGTGTATGCGGACAGTTCGCTCGGCAGTCACACGCTGCATCCGCAGGAAATTCGCGGGTCGGCTTGGTTCGATGATGTCACCGTCTCGCAGGTTCCCCGCGTGAACCTCACCACCGGTCGGCCGGGCAACCTGTTTCGCCGCGGTGAAACGGTGTCGATTGCGATGGAAGTTCACGATGCGTTCACCGAAGATCTCGTGGTGCAGATGCTCGTGCGCGATGCGTTCGGGCGTACCATTTATCAGCACAGTGGAGCGACCGATCTGACCGGCAGCCCCGCACCATCGCCGAGGCGGATGACGCTTGCGGTGCCGGAGTTGCCGCCGGGTTGGTATGAAGTGTCGATCGCCATGAGCAGCCAGGGCCAATCGCTCGGCTCGCGCTCTTTGAACTTCGTGTGTCTCGCCGACTCCACCACTTCCGTTGCCGATGATCGCTTCGGTTTGATCGCGACCGATCTGCCGTTTGAAAGTTGGCGGGAGCTTCCGCAGATTCTTCCGTACCTGGGAGTTGGCCGGGTAAAACTGGGTGTGTGGAGCAAGACGGTCGACGCCGAGCGGATCAACCCGGCTGCATTCGATGCGGCCTTGACCCGGCTGCGAGAATTGCAGATTCGCCCCACCGCCTGCCTGCTGGATCTGCCTCCGGCACTCGTCAAAAAAATGGATGACCGACAAGGGCGTGTCGGGCTGTTCGACGAGCGCACGCCCGCCGCTTCATGGCTGCGATTGCTGAAGGCGAAAGAGGAGGACTGGCATCCGGCGCTGGAGGATTTGATCGCCCGCCACGCCACGCATTTGGATCGCTGGCAACTTGGGCCGGATGGCTCCGATGCGTTCGTCGCCCTGCCGGGCATGCGTGAAATTTACGGGAAAGTGTACGCCGAGTTTGCCTCATTGATTCGCCGGCCCGATCTCGCGATGCCCTGGCCGGCGTGGTACGAACTGGACGGCAAACTGCCGGCGACCGTGGCGCTGTCCGTGCCCGCGTCCATTCTCCCGCCGCAGTTGCCGCTGTACATGCAGGAGCTTCGCGGGAAGGACGGGCATCATCTTTCGCTGAGTCTTCAACTGCTGGATCGCGAGCAATATGGCCGCGAGGTGCAGTTGCGCGATATGGCCCAGCGAATCATCTATGCCCTGGCCGCCGGCGCGGAGCGGATCGATCTGCCCAGCCCGTTCACCGCCGTACTCGCGGCGGAGGGCACGGAAGGGGTTGCGGTGCAACAGCCGCACGATCTGTTCCCGATCGTGCGCACGCTGCTGACGACGCTTAGCCAGGCACACTATGTGGGCCATGTGCCGATCGCCGAGGGGATTGAATCGTTCCTGTTCGATCGCAACGGGGAGGGGATTCTGGTGCTGTGGGACAATGGCCGCGCCGCCGGTCTGCGCGAGTTGCCGTTGAATCTCGGCGATGCCCCGCGCATGACCGATCTGTATGGCAACGATGTTCCGCTGCTCCGCCCGGCCAACGATCCCAACACCGGCACCGTGCAGTTGGTCATCGGGCCGATGCCGGTTTTTCTCACCAACATCGACGGCTCGCTTGCCCAGTTGAGGTCCAGCGTGGCCATCGATCGCCCGCTGATTGAATCCACTTCATCAGAACATACCCGCCGATTCAGGTTCAAGAATTTGTACCCGATTCACATCGCCGGATCGTTTAAGCTCAAAGCGCCCAAAGGCTGGACGATCACGCCTTCGATGCAGGATTTTTCGCTGAATCCCGGCGACACGTTCGATCGCGAGATCGCGATTGAATTTCCGATCAGCAGCACCGCCGGCAGCCGGACGATTGAAGCTGAATTTTTCGTGCAGGCTGACAAAACCAGCAAATTCCGCATGCCGCTGGCGGTGAAGCTTGGGCTGAGCGATGTGGGGATGCAGACGATCGCCATCCGGGACGGGAAGACGGTGATGGTGCAGCAGATGATTCAGAATTATTCCGACCGCGCGATCGACTACAACGCCTTCGCCATTTTCCCCGGCCAGGCACGGCAGGAGCGATTGGTGACCGATCTGGGCCCCGGTCAATCGACGGTGAAGCGATATCGGTTTAACAACGCGACCGCCGTGAAGGGATCGACGGTTCGCGTGGGGATCAAGGAAATTGACGGGTCGCGGGTGTTGAATGATGAGGTGGAAATTCCGTGAGGCGGCCACCGTCAAATTTCGAATAGACCCGAATTTTTTAGCGGCTGTGCCGAAGGCACGCGTTTTTCGGATACGCGAA